>JBBRVV010000006.1:0-21198 GCA_038246525.1 Pseudanabaenales cyanobacterium | reverse complement strand
TAGCTTTAGAAAGTCACTTGAGGGTGGTTTTGATGAGTCTTTGCTGTTTCGATTGTTGATCGCTTTTAGCTTTTCTACTTCTTCGTACATTTGCTGCGCCCATTCTTGTTGACGCAGTACCACTCCTACCAATTCTGGTATTGTCATTCCTTCTAGGCTTTCTCGTTCGTATTGCTGCGGTTCTTTCATTTCGTTACTTTATCCTTTTCTCGATATTTGTCAACCCTCTTACCTGATTGCTTACGAAATTTCTAAAGCCTGAGCCTGTTGGGATGCTTCTATAGGGAGGCTCGTACTGTGGCAAATAAGCCATTATTTTATTAATCTGAAACAAAATAGTTGCTCAATGTAAATCAGATGAGTCAGGTTCTTAAATTAAGCGATCGCCTTTTTAACGCAATTCATCAAGAAGCTCAATCTATAGGTATACCCACTGAAGATTTAGCTACCAAGTATTTTAAAGAAAAATTACCCACCATAAGACTTTAGACCTCTAGGATAATCCATGACATTAATCAAAATACCAAGGTATTATCTTATATCTGAAGATAAAAATGAAATCACGGTAGATGTGCCAGATTCAATCTTGAGACAATGGAAAGGCGATCGCTCAAAAATCATCCAAGCAAAAGGAATCTTAAAGCATAAAAAGGAAGCCTTGCTAGCCCATTTAGATACAATTCGGGACGAGTGGGAAAAATGATCTATGTTTTTGACACCAATATTTTTATCTATTATCTTACCGACGAATGAACGGTTGATTTCTACTTTTCAGAAGAGTTCCTGAGTTTGAATAAAATTCTTATATCCCCAATTATTCGCATTGAGTTACTCAGTTTCCCAAACTTATCAATAGAGGAAGATTTGGCAATAAAGGATTTACTCTCTAATTTTACGTCGATTCCATTAATCAGAGAAATTGAAGATTTAACCATTGAACTAAAACGAACCCATAAAATCAAACTGCCTGATGCAATTATTGCGGCAACTTCGCTATATCAAAATGTAATTCTAGTTACTAGAAATATCCATAATTTTCAAGGAATTGCAGGGCTTAAACTTGAAAACCCCTTTAAAATATAAAAAGGAGACTAATTTTTCAAGTAATCTCCTCTAAGCCCATAATTCCATTTTTACTTAGACTTTTTCTTTTTCAAAACCCTGTGACCAACCACCAGGAAAGCTTTATCTATGACCTTGAAAAGTTGCCAAATAAACTAGACTTTTGGGGCAAGTAGGGCGGCGGCAAAAAGACTTTTTCTGCCAAAGTTGGCAAAATGTAGCAAAATCAACCTAGATAAGCAATACTAACCAAGGGAACCCTAAATCTTGGATCGAGTCTCTTGAGTTTAAAGTTGGTGTGAAATCCTCTATGCGTTTATCTTCAGTCTTTTCTTTGGCGTTGCTTTGCCCTTCAGGTATACTTCTCGCCGATACTTTACCAACTTTGGCGCAATCTCCGTCACTGATACCTCCAACAGTTACGCCCTCAATTCAAGTGCCTGTCACCCGACCGATCGCTAAACCAAGCCTCACTCCGACAGCTAAACCAGTCGTCAATCCTGCAATTAATTCCACAATTAAGCCAGCAGCTAAACCAATCGTTAAGCCAACTCTGAAGCCTAGGTTGCAAAAGCCGATCACAACCGAAACCATTAAATCCACGCCTACTGCCCCTGATCTAACTGGGGAATCGGGCAAAGAGCCGACAGGTGATGCTGATGCTCAGATCCTAGTGGGCGAAGTCTCAGTTGTTCCCAGTCAAGGTGAGAAAATTCCCGAAGATATTGAAAAGCAAGTATTTGATACAGTTTTCACTAAGCCAGGGCGCACAACTACCCGTAGCCAAATTCAAAGCGACCTCAATTCAATTTTTTCTTTAGGATTTTTTGCCAATGTGCAAGCCGACCTGAAAGACACCAGTATTGGCACCAAAGTCACCTATGTGGTGCAGCTTAACCCAATATTAAAAGCGGTTAAAACCGATGGAATCACTGTTCCAGAACCTGCGATAGTCGATAAAATCTTCGCTAGTCAGTTAAATAAGACTGCTAACTTGCGATCGCTCCAAGCCTCCGTCAAAGAACTAGAAAAATATTACCAAGATAAAGGTTTTGTCTTAGCCCAGGTAGCCGATCTCAAGCTCGATCCCGATGGTACTGCCACGGTAGTTGTAGCTGAAGGCGTAATCGAAGATATTAAGGTGGCTTTCCTAAATGAAGATGGCAAAACCACAGATAAAGATGGAGTTCCTAACAAGGGCAATACCCGCGAATTTATCATTACCCGTGAGCTATCCCTTAAGCCTGGTGATGTATTTAATCGCGATCGCGTCCAAGCAGATTTAGCAAAAATCTTTGGCTTGAGCCTGTTTGATGATATCAACGTGGGCTTAAACCCTGGCAATGATCCCAAGAAAGTAGTAGTGACCGTAAACGTCAAAGAGCGTAACACTGGCTCGATCGCTGTGGGTGGTGGTCTTAGCTCGGCGACAGGACTATTTGGTACAGTCAGCTTTCAGCAATCAAATTTAGGTGGCAATAATCAACGCCTAGGCTTAGATATTCAGTTTGGCGAGCGAGATTTACTGTTTGATCTCAACTTCACTGATCCTTGGTTGGCGGGTGATCCTTTCCGCACCTCTTTTACCACCAATATTTTTAATAGACGATTGTTTAGCTTTGTATTTGACAATCCTAACAACGATCCCACCGTGGGCGTGGGGATAAACAATGATAATCCCAGGGAAAATAGACTTGGCTTTGGCTTTAGTTTTTCGCGCCCACTTGGCAACAGTATCACGGCCTCGGCGGGCTTCCGCTATGAGCGAGTGACGATTACCGATAGCAATAACAACATCACTCCCTTTGACAACGGTCGCAGACCACTTAGTACTAGTAGCAATGGGCAGGATGATCTACTCCTATTTCAACTGGCAGGAGCGCAGGACTTGCGTAATGACCCACTACGCCCTACTAAGGGTTCAGTAATCCGTTTGGCAACTGAGCAGTCTGTACCTTTAGGCAATGGCTCCATTTTCTTTAATCGTCTGCGGGCAAGCTATAGCTTTTATGTGCCTGTGGGCTTACTCAACTTTGCCGAGGGACCTCAAACCTTTGCGGTGAATATCCAGGGTGGAACAGTAATTGGCACTTTGCCGCCCTATGAAGCATTTCGGATCGGTGGTAGTAACTCAGTCCGAGGTTGGGATGAAGGCAGAATTGGCACAGGACGTAGCTTTGCTCTGATTTCGGCGGAATATCGTTTCCCTGTATTTAATATTCTGGGTGGTGTACTTTTTGCTGACTACGGCACAGATTTAGGCTCTGGCAGTTCTGTCCCTGGTAATCCTGCGGCGGTGCGGGGCAAGCCTGGAAGTGGCGGCGGTTATGGTGTGGGCTTACGCATCCAGTCTCCTTTGGGTGCCATCAGAATCGACTATGGTTTGAGTACTAATGGCGGCACTCAGTTTAGCTTTGGCATTGGCGAAAAGTTCTAAATTGCCCCTATGATCAACCATCCCTATCAACAAACGATCGCCCAGGAATTTTCTCTTTCTGGGATCGGGCTTCATAGTGGCGAGTTAGCAACAGTATTAGTTAAACCCGCAAGTAGCGATCGCGGTCGTTATTTTGTGATTAATAATCAAGAAATCCCCGCCCATTTTAGCGCTATCGGTTCTACAGTTCTCTCTACCGAGTTACAAGCTGAGGGGGTTAGCATTCGCACCGTGGAACATTTGCTCGGCGCTTTATTTGCAATGGGAATTGATAATGCCCGAATTGAATTGCCTCGAACTGAATTGTTAAGGAAGCTTGAAAGCCATGAATTGCCGATTTTAGATGGCTCGGCTCTACCTTGGGTGGAAGCGATCGCTAAAGCAGGAATCATCAGCCAAGATCAACTTCGACCATCAGCCCAACTGACTAAGCCCCTAATTGTGCAAAAAGACGATGCCTTTGTAATGGCTGTACCCGCGAATCAACTCAAATTTAGCTATGGGATTCAGTTTGAGGTTTCAGCGATCGCTACCCAGTGGCATAGTTGGCAACCAGATTTAGCTGATTTTGCCCAGAGTTTTGCTAAGGAAATCGCCCCCGCCCGTACTTTCACCCTCGCCAGTCAAGTTGAAGCCCTAAGAGCAGCAAACTTAATTCGTGGCGGTAGCTTAGAAAATGCCATAGTCTGCGATGATAAAGGTTGGCTAAATCCACCATTGCGATTTGACAATGAACCTTGCCGTCATAAACTTCTAGACTTAATCGGCGATTTTAGCCTAATAGGCAGATTGCCCAAAGCCCATTTTCTTGCCTACAAAGCCAGTCACGCGCTCCATACTCAATTTATTCGCACTCTGAATGACCACATCAACTGAAAAAATTCCAGCAGAAGTTACTGAAGAAATTTCGGAAAAAAATTCCTTTAGCCAGACCCAAGCCAAAGATCCTGAGCGGAATTTAGCTCCCAGTCTCATAACCAGCCCATCTAAAGTTTTGATGATTGAAGAAATCCAAAAACTGTTACCCCATCGCTATCCTTTCTTGCTAGTTGATCGAATTATCGACTATGTGCCTGGAAAGTCGGCGGTCGGTCTTAAAAATGTGTCAATAAATGAGCTTTTCTTTCAAGGACATTTTCCCCAGCGCCCAATTATGCCAGGCGTTTTAATTGTAGAGGCAATGGCTCAGGTGGGTGGAATTGTGCTAACTCAGTTGCCAGAGGCGCAGGGCTTCTTGTCATTATTCGCAGGGATTGATAAGGTGAGGTTTCGTCGTCCCGTCGTCCCAGGTGATCAATTGATCATGACCGCAGAATTGATCACAGTCAGGCAGAAGCGGTTTGGTAAAATGCAAGCTAAAGCCGAGGTAGATGGCAAGCTGGTATCTGAGGGCGAATTGATGTTTTCATTGGTGGAATGATCTAATTAACGCTTTTACTGCTCGATCCTGATGCAAGACTTGTCTAAAAGCTGTATCTTTGAAAGCGGTTGAAAAATCCTGAAACTTGTTATCGTCATTGGTGATCGCTGATATGCTCGCTGCTCCGCAATTGATTCATCCTACAGCAGTCATCCATCCTGGGGCACAGTTGCATTCCACGGTCAAAGTTGGCGCCTATGCCGTGATTGGTGAGAATGTCAAAGTTGGTGCCTATAGTACAATCGGTGCCCATGTAGTGATCGAGGGTTGGACTTATATTGGCGATCGCAATCAGATTTTTCCAGGGGCCGCGATCGGGCTTGAACCTCAAGACTTAAAGTATGACGGCTCGACCAGCCAAGTTGTGATAGGCAACGACAATCGGATTCGGGAATATGTAACGATCAACCGTGCCACTGGTGCAGGCGAATCTACTTGTATTGGCAATTCTAATTTGCTAATGGCGTACGTCCATGTCGCCCATAATTGTCTGATTGGTGACAATGTGGTAATTACTAACTCAGTCGCGCTGGCAGGTCATGTAGTAATTGAATCCCTAGCTCGAATTGGCGGGATTGTTGGCATTCATCAGTTTACCCATATTGGCAGACTGGCAATGATCGGCGGCATGAGTCGGATTGATCGAGATGTACCGCCCTATATGTTGGTGGAAGGCAATCCTTCGCGGGTACGAGTGATCAATCGGGTGGGATTAGAGCGGGCAGGGCTTTCACCCGAATCTTTACATTTGCTAGAAACTGCGCATCGTTTACTCTATCGCAAAGGCTTAACTACCGCTGAAGCGATCGCCCAGCTAAAAGATCTCTCCAGTGATGTACATATTCAACACCTATACCAATTTTTGCAGGCATCCCTCAACGATAAACATAGACGCGGCCTAATCCCTGGCAGAAGTTAATAATTTTATTATGGAACTAAGTAATAAAAATGATAACTCTAAAGAATCGTTATCAATATCAACATTAATTTTCTCGACCAACTCCAAAGCCTGAAAAGGATTACGTTTACTTACAAGCACACCACCAGTCACTTGGTAACCATCGATAAAGTCCCAAATATAAACTTTCTGATTTAGGAGTTTTGTTACCTTCTGAATCGTAGTCTTTTTTTTTCAAAAGAAGCAATGTCAAAAGAAGCAATATAAATTAAAGGATAATGAGTGCGCAGGATTAAATCTAGTTCGGCGGTAAAGGTCATAAGACCTTATGGTACGGGTATAGCAGAAACACCTTAGATTCTTCAACCACAGATCTCAAATAATTTTCAACATATCTATGCTCTAGCTATAACTTGCAATGTCTAATCCTATGGTAGGAGGGGAGTAGGCTTGTCCTTGATTCACACTACTTTCCAGTAGCAGTTCCTGCTTTACGGGTGCGATCGCTATCTGGTTCGCTCCAAGCATAGACAAAATGGCTAATACAGGAAATTTGCGGTAGGAGAGAATGAATTGCTTCCATTTGAATCTCAAAACTAGGGTGTCCGCCAAAACTCTGCGCCCAAGTACCTGCTAACACTGGACAGACTTGGATATTTGGCGATTGTTGCACCACGCTTAGTACCTGTTGAGCCACACATTTGCCATCATTACAAATTGCATAGGTCATCGGATGGCGCTGCATATCTTTGGGGAATCGATCCCAAGGCTGCATTCTAGCATCAAAGCTATTCTCTTTGCGAACATTTCCGCTAGGGAAAAAGATTGTGCCGACTGGGATTCTTTGGGCTGATAAACTAGCTGTAGTGAAGTTGAGAAAACTGAGAACTCCCTGATAAGCATGGTCTGCGGCATTCTCCCATAGAATTTTAGCTAAGCCAGAATCGGTGGATTTTCCATCTAAATAGTTAGACATCAATTCTTTACTTTGAACATCTCCCATGCGATTCAATAATGCTTGACGCGAAGCTTCGCTATAGATCCAAAGCTGTTCCACTTGATTCACAAAGGAATCTCTGGGAAAACTATTGGGGTAACGCACATAATCAAAGAGCATGCCATCGGGTTGTCTTTTTGCTAATGCGGCGATCGCTTGGGCATGATCTTGTCTGGCAATTGAATTATAAGGATCGGCAAATAAGTGATCTGGTTCGTAAGCATCTTCATAAAATGCTTGTCCATTGGCGATTTTGGCTGATTTGGGATCAAAGCTAGATTTGGCGATACTGGTTTCTCCCTTGCCATTGCGAGCTAATACATTCGTGCGATCTCTTAATTCACCGTAGCCATAACCAAAATTGAGTGTGAATGCCCAACCATAGACTTTTAAGCCCCTTGCTCTGCCTTTTTTGATTACTTCTGCTAAAAGATCATAATCTGCAGGTAATTTTCCTTCTTTCACCGCTTCAGTCAGCACTGATTTCCAAGCAGTGGAATTATCGGCAACAGGTAGCAGAATTCTACCGTCATAAAAAGCTTCCACCATAATTTGGTTGTAACCACGATTCACAATCCGATCTAAGACATCATCCAAAACTAAAGGATTCCCATCATTGGCATAGAGCCGCAACCACACAGCTTGGGTTTTGAGCCAGGATTGATTTCGGCAAGTATTTAGTATCTGGGCATGGGTTTGGAGAATTGATTGATAATCTTGGGAGGCAGTTTTAGATTCCGTACTTTGCAAACGCAATTTATTTTTGTTGCCAATTTCTTTCGGTGTAGGTGCACAGGTGAGATTCCCGCGTAAACTCTTGGCAGGCAATGCTCCAGCAACTAGAGGATTAGGCTTAAGCGTAGAAAGAGTTAGGAGAATTAAAAAGGAGATAATTTTTTTCATACTGATTCAGATTTTTAACTTTCTGCCAAGAAATCTACCACAAGATATTCGAAGTATCCAAAGTTTAGTAAATCAGCCAAAGTTCAGGCTAACAAAACAGATTTGATTGATCTCTAATATTTACGATAGACTTAACTCAATAGTTCCATTTAATTCATAAATTATTGTGAAAGATTTGTTGTTATTGGCTTTTGGCATTCTTATAGTAGCCTTGATCTCGTTATTTCAAGTCTGCTGGATTATTCGCCATATAGTTTATCGTTCAATTCGCTCGATTATTCCCGCTAGCTCCGAACCGCCAGAGTATGTAAGTAAGGCATTTTATCTAGCGATCGCCGAATTGCAGGAATTGGGATTCAATTCGGTTGGTTATCAGCAAATTGAGAGGGCAAATCTAAATGAAACCTTCGATTGGGGCATATTGCTTGCAAGAGGAGAAGTTTATGCTGGAATCTCTATCCCCCAGTTAATAATTCCCAGTGATCCACCTCTAAATATCTCTTTCACAACTTTTTTTGCCGATCAGAGCCTAAAAATGTCTGCTAATCAATTACTTCGTTCAAAACTACTAACAAGTCGCGAAATGTCTTATGCTTCTCTTCATATTTTTGAAAATCGTATTTTTGAAAACTAAATATCTCTGCTTGCCTATCCTGCATTGATTCTTAGCCATTTTTATCTTTCAATTATCATATCTGAGTCCCTTGAATTCTGCCCAATAGTTTTTTCTAGGCTGATCATCTGCCCATACCTTAGCACTTCAAAGTTTACTCAGAAATTTAAGTAGAGGCTTACGCAGAGATTTACTTAGAAGCTGAGTATTTGCGGCTATTTGCGGCTGCTAGGATTTACGCAAAACTTCTGTAAAAGCTCTTCTAATTTGGTTACAGGCGATCGCGGTGAAAGCCTAGTCAAAACAATTTCTTGGCGTGGATTTTGGTTGTCATCCCACCAGCATAGAACTGGCACTTCGTATTCATAACTCGCCCACCAATCAGGATTGCTGCTAATATCCCGCACTTCAAGCTCAATTTGCCAAGTGGAAACTTGTTGTAGCTTTTCTGCTAGATTCTGACAAAGGCAGCAATTAGCCTTGCCATATAAAATTAGTTTGATTGATTTAGTCATAAGCTTTATTTAATTTCTGGCATCTAAGCTGTAATCCAAGTTGTAGAAGTGAAGTAGAGCATAGCTTGTGCGGATTTTGACTTCATAAAAGTGAAGTATATTCTTCGGTAATCAGTAAGAATAGACTCAAAAATTCAGTTAAGATTTTGCCGAACTTAATTTGCGTAACTACTTATTTCGGCAGATTTATTCACTCAATCTTTCCAGCTTAATTTCCGATTAATTTTACTTTTATTTGGTAAAAAATTCATTCTTCCGTAACTCTGCCACTCTTTATGATCATCTATTTTGAACACCTATCAAATTTTATAATTTATCGAAAGAGTTCTGAATAAATTCCACAGATCCCACAATTTAGTCCAGGTTCTATCTCAATTTCTCACTCACTAGGTTCTCACTCACTAGGTACTACTTTATGCTCGATCAAGCCCTAAGAAACCTCCTCAAAAGCAGACTTAAAAGCGATCTAGCTAGCTATAATATTTTACTAAAAATCTCTAAAACTCTCCCTCTCATTTTTCTAGGGGCTATTAGTGGATTCTTTTTGGCAAACATTCCTAGCCATGCAGTCAATTCTCTGCCAGATAATCGGTTAGAGACATTTTCTTTGGATATAACTAAGAACCGTATAGATTTTGCCACGCTCAAGGATTTGGAACCTAGAGGGCAAGTGATTCTCAACCCAGCGCGGATTGTGATTGATTTACCTGGCGCTCAATATCGAGGTGCAACTGTGAGAAAGGCAATTGGCAGAGCAGTAAAAGAAGTTAGAGTTGGACAAGTAGAAGCAGATACAACCCGCTTGGTAGTTGAGTTTTCGCCAGACTTACCAGTTGATATGCAAAACCTAAAGATGAGATCCACTTCTGCGCGTAGTTGGTCAATTCAGCTACCTGAAAATGTGGCTACATCTACCCTTAATTCTAGTATGTTTGCTTGGCCCTTGATTGGCACTTTGACAGCTGGGTTTGGTTGGCGAGTTCATCCAATTTCTGGAACTCGAAAAATGCACAAAGGAATTGATATTGCCGCTCCGATTGGTGCACCGATCCTAGCTGCAGCTGATGGTGTGGTTCTGGATGCAGATTTTGATAGTGATTATGGCAATTTTGTTGAGCTTGCCCACAGTGACGGCAGCAAAACTATATATGCTCATGCTAATCGGCTATTGGTAGCCAAAGGAATGATCGTGAGAAAAGGTCAAGCGATCGCTGAAGTTGGAACTACAGGTCGAAGCACTGGACCACATTTGCACTTTGAGTTTATTGGAAATGGAAACAAAGCCTCTGATCCAATGGCAATCCTACCCCAACGCTTTGTCTTGTTTGACATAGCTGCTCGCTAAAAAATTTATTATTGTATAATTTATAAACTTTAGCCAAATCAATATTCTTTCGCATTCTAAATAAAAGTGAGCCAAAAAAAGGTGAGCTATTTAAAAATTCAAATGAGAATTTATAAAATTTTGCCGCGGCGCGTAATCTCGCCCTCAATTTATGCTGCTCCCATGGCTTCAAAAATATGGCTCAAGCTTAACACTCTGCTGGTCATGGGCTATCTCTCCTCATATCCCTTTTAGCCTGAAATAACCCTGTCTCACCTGCTAAGTATGCTTCAAGTTCTCGTTGAAATGCGGCAAGATTAGTAAACAGGTGATCGTGGGGATGGTTAGCTAGCTGTTCAAGTTGGTGCGTACCATTGGTGACGGCGCAGGAAAGCAGACAATTGGCATTTATGCCCGCTTGTAAATCGGAGGGCGTATCACCGATCGCGATCACTTTTTGGGCATCTTTAATTCCCAGTTTATACATTGCCTTTTGGATCATGTAGGGTGCAGGACGACCTTCTTCACCAAAAATCTCCGATGGCGTAACCGAGATTTGAATAATTGCAGCTGCATTGCCGATAAATTCAGCATTTAAGCCTTGATCCCAGCCTAATCGTTGTAAAATTAGATTTGTGACTGAACGATAAAATCCAGTGGTAAGGGCTATTTTGATTTTACGCGATCGCAACCAATCAAATAATTCTAAACATCCTTCAGTTGGAAATACTGGCTGAGTGCGGTAGTGATCTTCTAAAATCTGTTTGAATCCAAGGAAAGAAGTCTCTACTTGAGCAGCGAATTCAGAATGGTCTAAGCCAATCTGTTCTGCCCAAAGAGTCTCAAATACTCGAATTTTGGTGATTCCCATCATTGAGACTACTCGCTCGGGTTCTGCCTTTAGCCCTGTACTTTCAGCCGCTAGCAGAAAGCATTTCTCTACTTCTTGATTATCTCTAACCGTGGTACCTGCCATATCGAAAACGATTAATTCTATTTTTGAGTTATTCATTGGTTATTCTTGGCACTAGCATACTTTAATAATCTTGATACTCTTGAAGTCTATTTATTAGAGGATTAACTTTAGTCAATTTTTATACAGCAAAATCAGATTTCCAAATATTAACAGCTTGCCGAGCCAAATTCCTTTGCCTTATATTTAGAGTATTTGGTGTCCACTCCTCAGATAATATACCTTGTGTTAGCTTGTATATACTCTTCTGATAAGTCTCTCGCTTAATTGGATAAAATTCATTTCCAATCTTGCGGTTAAGAGCAGGTTCTAGGGTTGTTAAGTTACCAATGCGATAGGTCATTTCTTCTATTTGGGCTTCATTAAAGTTTTGTAGCCAGTGAATACTAGGTGATTCGGGCAAAATATGTTCTATAGAAAAGCTATCTTCGTCTACTAACGGCGAATCACCTTCAAGCTTCCAAAGGATGTAACGGGCTAATTTCTTCTTTTGCCCTCTTGTAGAAATTGAGAGTAAGGAAAAATCCTGTAAGAACTTTTGATCTGAAACATATACTGATCGCAGATGGTCAAAAACTTGCCTAGGACTTGTTACTTGTCCATTAGAAATTGAAATTGCCAACTTATTATAAAGTGATTCTAGCTCGTTTGGATTTAGACTACTAACAATGGTATAACGAAAAGAAATTATACAGACAAGTTTTAATAATCGAGTAAAATCCTCTCCTGTAAATTTCTCATATGCTGCAAACAAAGCTGGATAAGCTTGCTTAACCCGAAATAATTCTAGCTCACGTATATATGTCCGATTCTCTGGAGCGTCCCGCCAGAATTCATCAAATGGATTACTCAGGGCAATAAATAGACTACTATAGTTTTCCAGCTGATCCAGTAATTCAAAAGCCTGTTGACCGATCTTTACTGATTGACGAACTGATTTGAATAATCTTTCACGTCTTACTCTTGATTGTTTAATGCTAAGGTAAAATCGTAAAAACTCGGGAAATTTCTCCATTTGGACAGTATTAATAAGTCTTTTCCACTGCCTTTGTGCTTCTCGCAAGTCGTCTGGCTCCTGAAAAAGTGAAAATAGATAGTTCTTTAACAAGTCTGTTGAACTTAACTCAACAAATCTAGCATTCAAGGTTTCAAAAACCGTATATGCGTTTAGTTCATCCTCAACATTGATTTGGATGAATAGTAGTTGCTGGGCAATTGTATCTGTTAGAAATTTAGCCAGCCCTTCACCACTTTGAACAATACCTTCCATCCCTTCCAAATTATTAGAGAAATACTGAAAAGCTTGCCAGAGTAGCTGATCTGATTTTGAAAGTGAGCGAACATTAAGTGGTTTTCTAAGGTTAATTAAGTTACTCTGATAGAAATCATTATTGTTCTCATTTAAAATAATTTTACTCGAATAACGAAGTGATCGCGGATCTTTATCACTAAGATAGGTGCGTTTCAAAATCTCTTGTCGTTCTTGATTAGACTCCTTTTGTTCCTCTTTTTCCACTAATTTCTGGATCTTATCAATGACTGCAATCGCAATTATACTCAGAGTAACTAAACGTTGTTGTCCATCAATAATGGTAAATTCTTTGTCTGAAATGCTAGAACTCTGTAAAACAATTGCACCCATATAGTGGCTGGAATCATTATTGGAGTGCAGCCCCAGAATATCTCCCCAAAGATCCTCCCAATTCTCCTCATTCCAAGAGTAATCACGCTGGAAATGCGGAACTCGGTATATTTTCCCATTACCAATTAGATCACCAAAACTTGTTGTACGAGTATCGAGCAAATTAATTCTAGACATATTTGGGGATCGGTCAAGCTTCTAATCTCTAATATATTGTAGTGCCAAACTTTTAGCTTATATTCTGATTATTATCGCTCTAACCAGGCTTGAGTTCTACGACGCAGGCTAATAGTTGCTAAAGAATATACGGATTTTACTACCAAACTGGTCAGCACAATTAGCGCAGACATCGCTGCCGCAGGTGCAACTTCTCCCGCATCTTCCATATTCACGATCGCTACTGAAGAAATTGGAAAATCAGGCGGGTATAGATAAACCAAGGCTGACACAGTTCGCATGGCATTTACAAATAAATAGATGCCAATTTCCAATACCGCAGGTAAGCAGAGCGGGAGAGTAACTGCCCAGAAAGTGCGATAGAAGGGAATCTTCATTGATGCTGCCACTGATTCAAATTCAGGATCTAATTGCTTAAGCGCTGTACTTGCAGTAATAAAACTGACCGTGTAGTAGTGAATAATATTAGCAATTACTAGGATCGCGATCGTACCGTAAATTCCCCGCAAGGGATTATCAAAAATTATATTTGTACCTGGCAAAGTCAGTTGTTGTTGATTAAAAAAGAAGATGTAGGAAAGCCCTAAAACCATGCCAGGAAGGGCATTGGGCAGAGTCGAAAGGAAAGAAATTAAACTTCGCAACCAGTTTAAACCTTTAGTTTTTTCGACTAGATAGGCACTAATAAATATGACAAAGATGCCAAAGAAAGCTGAATAAGCTGCCATCTGTAGAGTGTTCCAGTATGCTGTCATACCGCCTCCCCCTGCTGCTTCAAAATTGTAATTGTTCAAACTGAAACTGAGATTATAGGGCCAAACTTTGACTAAGGAAGCAAAAATTATTGTGCCAAACACGGAAAGAATAAGGAAAGTAATTGCACCACAGAAAAGATAAAAAATGCTATCAATCAGCAAATTCGGTTTTGGCTGTAATGGCACAGCTTTGGCACTAATTAGCGCAGATTGACGACCTGCAATCCAGAGATTAAGCCCAAATGCTAGCAGCGTAGGTAAAATCAATAACACGCTAATTGTGGCGCCCATCTCAAAGTTTTGCTGACCGATTACTTGCTTGTAAACATCTGTTGCTAAAACGTTGAAGTTACCACCAATCACCTGGGGTACGCCAAAATCGGTAAAGGCCTGCATGAAAGAAACGAAAATTGCACTTACTAATCCATACTTTACGCCTGGAATTGTAACAGTGAGGAAGGTGCGCCAACTGGGAGTGCGTAAACTAATTGCGGCTTCGTAGAGACGAGCATCGGTAATGCGTAAAGCGGTACTGAGAATCACCACTGAGAGCGGGAAACAGTAGAGAGTTTCGCCAATTACTATGCCATTCAAGCCATAAAGATTGATGTCGAAACCTGGTAGAAGTCCGAAAAATCCCTTAGTAATTATGCCCTGATTACCGAAGAGGTAGATTAAGCCGATCGCTTGAGCGACAGATGGAATATAAATAGGTAGAGTAGCAATTGTGCTGAATATGCCTTTGCCAAAAATTGCAGTGCGAGTGATCGCATAGGCGAACAGAAAGCCCAAACTCACCGCTAAAATAGTGCTGATAATTGCAATTTGGAAACTATTGTAAATTGAAGCGGAGAGAGCAGGAGTATTAAAATATTGCACATAATTGGCGAATCCATTCCAGGCTCCCTGTTGATTGAGAAAGCTCTTAGCAATTAGTTGATACAGTGGCAGAATAATTACGGTTACTAGCCAAAAAAAAGCACAGACTAGCAGCGATCGCTTGATCCAATCTTCTGCGGTCAGAATTTGCTTAATGGGAATGACTTGAGATTTAGCTGGATTCACTTGCTTTAGCCCGACTAGGAGTGATTAAACAGACGAATAGAATCAGGTGGAAGATGAGCCTTAATCGACATTCCTTCTGATAGTTCTAGATTTCGGGCTACATCGGCAGACAGATCGGCAATTAATTTAGGCTCACCCGCAATATTTAAGCTCAATCGATGCACTGAACCCATATACTCAATGTTTGCCAATTGAGTTTCTAGAATATTAGTAGAATCTGCTGGGCTTAGGGCAGGATTAAGAATCTGCACATCTTCAGGACGAATCGCCAAACTCACTTGAGTACCTGCGGTAGATCCACTTTTGGTTTCACTGTTTAGGATCTCGAAAATCTGCTCAAAACAACTAAATTTATGGGGATTTGCCGTAACTGAAGCGGGTAAGAAATTCATTGAGCCGATAAAATTTGCCACAAAGGGAGTCTCTGGTTCGCAATAGATTTGGATCGGCGTTCCCACCTGTTCAATCTCTCCTTTATTCATTACCACAATCCGATCAGCCATAGTTAGCGCCTCTACTTGATCATGGGTGACCATTACCGTCGTAATTCCCACTCGCTTTTGGAGAGAGCGAATCTCTTGACGCAAGCTTGCTCGTACCTGCGCATCTAAGGCAGAAAGTGGTTCATCTAATAACAATAACCCTGGCGAAAGGGCGATCGCTCTGGCCAAAGATACCCGTTGTTGTTGACCACCTGAAAGTTGAGATGGAAACTTCTGTCCCATGCCGCTCAAACCTACCAGTTCTAGTAACTCCTGCACGCGATCGCGTACTTTTGCTCGCTGCAAACCAGTATTTTGTAAGCCGAAGGCAATATTCTGGGCGGCGGTGAGATTAGGGAAAAGTGCATAGGACTGAAACACAATGCCAAAGTCCCTTTTAGAAGCTGGCAATCGGGTAATATCCTTGCCATTTTGGTAAATACGACCACGATCTTGGGTTTCTAAGCCAGCAATCACCCGCAGCAGGGTAGTTTTGCCACAACCACTAGGACCTAACAAACAAATAAATTCGCTTTGGGCTACATCTAAAGAAATATCTTGCAGAGCGGTAAATTTGCCGAAGGTCTTAGTGATTTCGCTAATTTGGAGATAAGTCATCTACTTCTTTACAAGTTCAGAGTGATTTCGCTAATTTGGAGGTAAGTCATTTACTTCTTTCTAGGTTCAGATTTGGTGTCATACTTGGCTGTCCATTCTTTGAGAATGCGATCGCGATTAGCTGCAGCCCATTTGAAATCATTTTTACCCAATTGTTTCATAGGATCAGTTGGATAACCCGCAGGAATGGCTACGTTGGTTTTCACTGCAGTTACAGGGAAGTTTTTAGCATATTCAATCATAATTGGTTCGGAAATTGCCCAATCTAGGAATAACTTGGCAGCTGGCTTAATAGCAGGCTTCTTCACTAGCGCATTCGCTTCAATATCCCAACCTGAACCTTCTTTAGGGAAAATCGCTTCAATTGGTGCGCCCTTTTCTTTCTCTGAAATCGCCCGATAATCAAAGGAAATGCCAATCGTGTATTCACCTGCACTTGCCTGTCTGCATGGTTTTGAGCCAGAGTGAACATATTGAGCCATGTTAGCGTGCAACTTATCCAAATATTGCCAGCCCTTAGTTTCGCCCATAGATTGTAAGATATAGGAAACTGAGAGAAAGCCAGTACCTGAAGAGGCAGGATTGGACATCACGATTTGACCTTTGTAGGCAGGCTTAGCCAAATCAGCCCAGGATGTTGGCATTGGCAGATTGCGCTTTTTCAATTCCACCGTATTTACACAAAAAGCTGACATCCAAGCATCAATTCCCACCCAGGATGGAGGATTATCTGCATCACGGAAGTTGGGACGCACCCGCACATAACCAATGGGAGCATAGGGTTGCAGCATTCCTTGGGTTTCCGCTACCAGCAGGCTACTTACTGCTAAACCCCAGACCAAATCAGCCCTAGGGTTATCTTTTTCTGCCAATAGTTTTGCTGTAACTACGCCAGTGGAATCTCGCACGATATTCACCGTTACGTTAGGATATTTCTTCTTGAAGAGCGGCAAATACTCAGCAATTTGGTCATTCTCTAGGGCAGTGTATACGGTAATTGCATCGGTAGGAGAAGCCAGAATTTGCCTAGCAGGGACTCCTAAAAAAATATTAC
Organism: Pseudanabaenales cyanobacterium; assembly: GCA_038246525.1. Lineage (GTDB taxonomy): Bacteria > Cyanobacteriota > Cyanobacteriia > Pseudanabaenales > Pseudanabaenaceae > JANRLH01. The sequence goes on along the minus strand of JBBRVV010000006.1, from coordinate 4,263 downwards.
TAGCTACTACTGTACCAGCTAATATTGGTGCAAAAATTGCCAAAAAAGATCTGCGATTGACACTCGACCGTACTTTTTGATTCTCCACTTGTTGCTTAACTCGATTCATTTGCTCAAACATTTCTAGGCTCCTAAGAATAAACTGGCTTTTGCCTTACTAGCTGCAATTTTTACTGGTATTTTTGCTTCGGCTTGCATCTTACTTCTTTCTGGAACCTAGATAAGTTAAAGTAAGTTAATCATTTGGTTAAGGTTATGTTTAGTTTTACTTAAATTTTTAGTTTATTTTTGCCTAAAAGCGGCGATCGCTTGTTCTAATTTCTGAGATGAGGCGGTAGAGATCAGGCTGAGCTTAAATTTCTGTGCTTGACTCAAGTACTCGGCGTAGGAAGATTGGAGATATTTTGCGTGATTTTGCTCTTTTTGAACATACTTGCCGAAAAATGCTAAAGACATGCCATTCGCATAGTTATCAACCAAAGTTTCGCTAGGTAGGGTCAAACTAGTCAGAGATTCAATTGCGACTTGGATACCCGCATCTAACTGGGCAAAATTAACGTGTGTCTGCCCTTCAGTCATGGCTAAATATTTATCGGTAGTAGTCAACCAAGGGAAAGCGCGAATCTCTTCAAATACCGCAGGAGCAGCTGGATCGTAACTACCTGCTTTTGTCATTACTGGAATTTGGACTTTGTCGAGTCCCTTTTGCCCAAACACTGCACTACCGATCGGATTCGCTGCCAAAATTGCGACTATGCGGCGATCGCGAAATTTGTAATCCTGTCTTGGTAAGCTCAAAGCCCGACACTGGATTAATAGGGAAAGATTTAGTCCGCCCAAGGGGCGATCGCATTCTGTTTGTAAATTAGTAAAGTCAATCTCTGTCCCAGCCAAAGCAAAAGCGGTATAGCCGCCAAAAGAATGACCTTCCATGCCGACAGCTGTTAAATTCAGTTTGCCTTGGAATTCAGTTTGATTCCTTCTGGCTAATTCATCGAGCACAAAGCTAATATCCTTGGGACGATCAACAAACTCATTTAATTCAAACACCTGGTCAGAATAGCCTTTTAAGAGAGCCTGAGCTTGGAATAAGTCACTACCTGGATGTTGGGGTAGAGCCACCACATATCCATAGGAAGCCCAATGTTTAGCCCGTTCAGCAAAATCTTCGGGACGAGAGGCTAATCCATGGGAGAAAATCAAAACTGAAATAGATTTTACAGGCGATCGCATCGGACGATATACATCCACATAAAATTTGCGATTTCGGGAAGAATCTAAAAGTTGCCAAGTTTGTTTCGGTTGCACCCCATAAATTCCAGGTTTTCGCAGATCTGGTAATTTATCAAAATCTATCGAACCCGAAGATTTACTAACTTGTTTGCTCTCTTGTTTACTTTCTTGGGTAGATAGTTTTTGAAGCTCTTCTGAGAATACGCGGGTTTCCGTGATAATCCGATCTATAGCTTGGGCGAAAGCCACCACCAACTCGCCACGTAGTCGAATGTCCGTCGGAAACTTCTGAAATACATTAAGTAAGGTCAATCCTTGGGGTTCAAAGGCAGCTTGGACTAAAGCAGCACGAATGCCCAGTTTTCCATTCAAGCCAGGATCGATATTGACGATATTTCCAATCCTAGTCAAAATATCTTCGCCCATATTAGTGTAAAAGAAGCGAGATAAATGCACAGGATTAAGTTTAATTGGCTTGATTAAAGCTTCACGAAACCCTAGCTGTTGCTCAACACTAGCATTACCCAAGAACATTTCTAGATCTTTGTTGATTTTACCTTCTTTCGCAAAAACCTCGAGGGATTTAACTTTGAGCGAAGCTTCAAAAACGCCGTAAGTGATCGAAATATTTTCTGCGGCTTTAGTTGGGCTGGCAGTAAGAAGTGAAGATAATATCAAAAAAGTTGTCCAGCAAGATTTTGTTAATCCAGATGACAATTTACTCACTATCACTGTAGGCGAATTACTCTGAGTCTTTAAGGTTGAGTTTTTATGGGTCATAATCTAAATTTAATCCTATTAGATCAGATTTAAATCTAACTATGGGTAGAAAACTTCCAAACCATTAGAGTTAGTTTATTGCAATGCCCAAGTTGGCTCGCTGTGATCCAAGTCTTAAAAAGCGATCGCTTCAAAATCTCAAACAAACTAGATTTTTATATGAGAAATAAATTGCCTAATTCAACCTCTGCAAAAAGAAGAAAGAAATTGCGAAATTCTGCTCAACCTAAATTTTGGCGTTTAATTTTTTCCATTTTTCTAGTAGCCATCGGCAGCATCTTGGCAGTATTCTTCGCTTTCAGTACAATTCCTATCCCGACCATCCAGGCACAACTACCGTCATTAACCACCAAGTCTAACTATCTTCCAGCAGGGGTAGAGCAAAGAGGTACTCTAGAAGCCACAGGAGTTAGATTAGATGGGAAAGAATTAATTAAGATTGCCTCACCTGCTGTATTAAATCGTAATGATTTGAATGGTCAAATTCCAGTGGAAGTGCGTGCAAAGCAAGTAGAGTCAAATCTTCAATTATTGGTAGTCAAAAATAATGATGCCGTAATCGGTGTGCTCGAAGCAAAATCAATCCGAGTTTCAATTGAAATTTTGAATGATCAACCTGTGTTATTTGTTAAAGATGCTAATTTAGCCGAAGCCAGAGTTCTGCTCACGGTCACGGATAGCGATGCCCAATACCAATCGATTAGCAAAGAAGAATTAGCGAAAAGTTGGAAATCTCTATTTGAAATCGAACTGCGTCAAGCACTAGAAATGCGGCAACCAGAAGCGCTTAAACAACAAATTGATATCACTATTGTCACTTTGATCTCAACCATTGCTTTAACTATCCTGTTAATCTCACTGCATAGATTTTTTGGTTGGCGGCAAAAACAACTTGGGCAAGCGATCGCCAAAATTGAGAATGTCTCTAGCGCGTCTCAACTCAAACCTATAGATCAAACAGGGCAATCTACGGAGCAAGCCCCAGAAGATCACTTAGAAGATCACCCAGAAGATCATCTAGAAGAGTCTTTAGCACAAATAAGTCAAAGACGTTATTTAGGTATATTCAACGGTGTAACTCACTACTTTGATTTTCAGCGTAGACTTCAGATTGTGAGATTTCTACAATGGTTAGTATTTTGGGCGATCGCTTTTATTTGGACAATTGGCATTTCCTTTTGCCTTCAGGGTTTTCCGCAAACCAGACAATTTGCTAACAGCGTAGTTACGGTACCGATCGTGATTCTATTCTCTTGGTTCACAGTTGGATTGTTGAATCGTTTAGCCGATTTTGCGATTGATCGTTTTATTCAAAATAGAGAACAAGATCAGTCGCTAAATGCCGCAAATTTACAGAGAATTGCGACCATTGCCAATGTGACTAAGGGACTTAAGTTAGTCTTACTTTATATTTTCGGCTTTTTGTGGGTATTACAATGGCTAAAAATTGCACCAGAATCTCTGATAGCCCTAGGAGCGTTGATTACGCTTGCAGTCTCCTTCGCTGCCCAAAGTTTGGTGAAAGATTTAGTAAATGGATTTTTGATTTTGCTTGAGGATCAATATCGGATTGGTGACTATATTAGCGTTGGCAATGTAGCAGGATTTGTAGAAAATCTGAATTTACGTATCACCCAAATCCGTAGTAATCAGGGAAATCTGATAACTATACCCAATAGTCTAATTGCTCAGGTAGAGAATTTATCCCGCACTTGGGCAAGAACAGATTTTTTGGTTGAAGTTGCCTATGATACTGATATTAATCAGGCTTTGAAATTGGTAAGCGAGATTCTTGAAGAATTGTCAAAAGATCCAGAATGGGAACCTTTAATTTTAAATGCGATCGATCTACTTGGCGTAGAGCGAATTTCCTATAGAGGTATTGAGATTAAGGCTTGGATTAGAACTGTACCAATGAAGCAATGGGATGTTGGTAGAGAAATACATCGCAGACTAAAAATCGCATTTGACTTGCATAATATTCAAATTGGCGTGCCACAACAAATGTTGATCGATAAAACTGAGTTGAATGATCGGGCTAGCAAGGAGCAAGATTGAAAGTATGGCAGCGAAATCTATAGAAGAGCTTAGAACTTATTGATTTGCCCTGTGCCGCGAACCTATTTGTAAGCAATCAGGTGAGAATGGGAATAAGTGAAAGAGAGGAAGGATCGATCAAAGCTTGGCAGAAAAAGTCCAACACGGAGCGTCCTTGTGCTTTACAAGTTTGAATAACAGTCAATAAAGCGG
>JBBRVV010000005.1:0-21704 GCA_038246525.1 Pseudanabaenales cyanobacterium | reverse complement strand
ACTTGGCAGACCTCCTAGCAGCCTCGAAGCTTTTATTCAGACTAACCTCCAAGGCATGGCGATCGCTTTTCAAAATTGGCGGCAGATTTCCCAGGCAGATTTCCAAACCACTAAGGGCATGAGCGGCAAGGTCGTGATCAGCCAATCCCAGCAACTGAATGTGGCTTTACACCAGCGACTTTATTTTTTTACGACAGATTCATCAAAGGCTCAAAAACTAATCGTAATCTGTGGTGGAAAACTAGAAGCTGCCGCCGAACTGGAATCTACCTGTAATGCCAGTGTCAAAACTCTAGTAGTCTCGCCCTGAGATTTAAGCTCTGAGATCTAAGCCTAGATATTGCGTTCGCTCAATTCACGACAGATATAATCAAAGGGGGCTGAAACCCATTCCGCATTTTCACCCACAATCGCCATTACCACAGTCTTCATAATTTGAATCCCCCTCACGGTTGGCCCAATTGGCACACAGAGGGAGTTATAGGTTTCGCGCAACCCCTGTAAAACTCTTTCATCTAAGACATAGTTGTCCGCCGCCACCAAAGCATAGGAAGCATAGCGCAAGTAATAGTCCATGTCTCTTAAACAGGCAGCATAGCGGCGAGTTGTATAAGCATTTCCACCTGGACGGATCAACTCAGGCACTTCTTCAAAAAGTTGCGTTCCCGCCTGACGTACAATTGATGCAGCGTTTGCGGTCACTATCGAAGCGGCTTTCAGCCTAGCATTGCCTGTGGCAAAGTACTGTTTTAGGCTATCGACTGCATCTCGGTCAAAATAACGTCCTTTGGTATCGTATAGCCCAATCATTGTCGCTACCGCGTCTTTCATAAAAAATCTCCCTTATTTAAATTGATAGATTGATCTTTGTCACAAGTCTTATATATTCTTTTAAGATACAGGACTCTGAAACCAACGGTTATCAATCTTGTTGAATCTTTGTGTTACAGCTTTGCGGTCGCAGTTTGGCATTTTATATTTGGTAGGGAGAGCGTGATGAAGTGGGTTTGTGCCATATCTACAAAGGTAAGTTTAGAAGCGGCAGTAGAGGATGTGGTGCAGCAAGTTCTGGCAGGGCTAGACGGCAGTAGTGCTGATTTTGGTTTACTATTTATCTCCAATACCTTTACCAGTGACGCTCCACGTTTATTGCCCCTGTTGGCAGAAAATATCCAGATTACCAACCTAATTGGCTGCTCTGGCGGCGGTATTATTGGTGGCGACCAAGAGCTAGAAGATAAGCCTGCCCTTAGCTTGATGGTAGGGCATTTGCCAGGAGCGCAGATTCATACTTTCCACCTCACCGATGATAGTATCCCTGACCTCGATAGCTCGCCCGATCGCTGGTACAACTTGATTGAAGTGGATGGTAGTAACCAGCCTAGTTTTATTGTTTTAGGCGATCCCTTTTCTTTCCCGATTAATGACTTTTTGGCAGGTATGGACTTTGCCTACCCTGATGCAATTAAAGTGGGCGGGCTTGCCAGTGGCGGCAGTACAAATATTTTATTTTGTGACCATCAGGGCAGCTATCAATTATGGCGCCAAGGTATTGTCGGAGCAGCATTGTGGGGGAATGTAACTATTGATGCTGTAGTGGCTCAGGGCTGTCGTCCCATCGGCAAGGCTCTCCAGATTTCCCAAAGCGATCGCAACATTATTTTATCGATTGAAAACCGCCCGCCCCTGGAAACCTTGCAAGATCTTGTAAATGGCTTAAGTGAGAGCGATCGCACCCTGGCAGAACATTCCCTATTTGTCGGCGTAGTGATGGATGAGTTCAAGCTGCAACCTGAGCCTGGAGATTTTTTAATCAGAAATATTATTGGTGTAGACCCCCGCACTGGGGCAATTGCAATCGGCGATCGCGTTCGTCCTGGGCAGCGAATTCAATTACATTTGCGTGATGCCAGCGCTTCGGCTACGGACCTAGAAGGGGCGTTAGCAGCCTATCAGAAGCGAGCTAAATTAGATCATCCTGATCAAAGTAGCCAAGCAGCGCTGCTATTTTCCTGTATGGGCAGAGGTGAGCGCCTCTATGGTAAGACTGGATTTGACTCAAGCGTATTTACACAATTTTTCGGCGAAATTCCGATGGCAGGCTTCTTTTGCTCAGGTGAAATCGGTCCTGTGAGCAACACTACCTTTTTACATGGCTATACTTCAGTATTTGGCATTTTTCGTGAAAAGCAATAATTCTTAAATTGGGGAACCTACGTTTAATTTCTCTGTCTAAGGACGGGTACATCGCTCACATATTATCTGTAATTAGGTATAACCTATGCGTATTCTTCAAATTTTGGCTGTCAGTTTAGTATTCAGTATGGCGATCGCTAGCGGCACTGCTGTATCTGCCCAAACCATGAATAATCAAAAGCCAGCCGCAACAGCCGTTAAAGCTCAAACAATTGTCGAAGTTGCAAGTGGCAATAAATCTTTCACTACCTTAGTGAAGGCGCTTAAAGCGGCAGGTCTAGTGGAAACTCTCTCAGGCAAGGGTCCATTTACTGTATTTGCGCCCACCGATAATGCCTTTGCAGCCGTTCCTAAAGATACTCTAGCCAGTCTGCTCAAGCCTGAGAACAAGGCTAAATTGGTGAAGGTGTTGACCTACCATGTGGTTTCGGGCAAGGTTTTGGCTAAGGATGTAAAAGCTGGAGCGGTGAAAACCGTTGAAGGTAATACAGTAGCGATCAAGACAGATGGTGGCAAAGTAATGATCAATGATGCCAATGTCACTCAAACCGATATTAAGGCTAGCAATGGCGTGATCCATGTGATTGACAAGGTAATCCTACCTCCTAATTTGTAATCAAATCTGGTCACATAATTAGCTTCTTTTAGATTTCTTTCTGCTCTCCCTAATTTCCCTTTAAGTATCTCTTTTGGGTGATTTAGGGAGAGTTTTTTAATTTTTCTTCTTACGCACTTTTACGCCGCGATAAATAATAAAGTCATCATCAGAAAGTTGGTTTGCGGGTGGGGTTTGGAGATTAGTAGAGTTAGCGCCTGTGGCTGAAGCAGGAGTCCCTTGTCTGCCCTGGGTTTGATCCTCTAGCTCAACCTGCTCGATCTTTTGTTCAACTTTGCGCTCAAAGCTCAGGGTTTGATCCTCAGCTTCTAATTCTTTTTGGCGTTCCTGCTCCAATGTACTAGGCATGATTGCCGCAATATTTTTTAGGGGCGTAGCAGCAAGGGCACAACCTAAAACTGAGGTAACCCGCACGGTCGAAATCAACAAATTGTCGCGGCTGAGCTTTGGCAATACATCCACTGCACCACGTCGCAGTCCCCATCGTTTGGCTAGGTCTGACACTTTATCAGAATTGCTACCTAATAAAAATATTCTAAGATTTGGATAGTATTTACTGCACCAACGACATACTTCGCCCGATTGTAATTCTTCGGAGCCAGCTATTTTTACGCCCATGTCTAGCATCAGCATATCGGGCAGAACTTCGCCAGATAGAGCCAAACCCTTTAGGTATTCCAGTAAATTTGGATTAAAGATGCGCCAATTCAATTCAAAGTGAGCATTTATGCCCTGGGATTCTAAGATAGCGTGCCATAAGACTCCCTGTTCTTCGGGTGCATGGGTAATTAATGCTCTTTTCTGCGGCTCTTGTCTTGGCTTATTCCGTACCATACTTTTTTGATCACCATGCTGTTTGCTCTGGCTATTGGCGACCTCAATATAGCCATCTTGGCTAACATCCTCTTTTCTGTTAGAGAATCTGCTTAGATTTGATCGAAGCTTAAACGCTTGCGTCATACATTTATATCGGGTCAAACCCTATTTTTTATATTTAGGTATGAATCCTAGTTGAATAAATCAAAACCTTCTGTATATTCTTTGACACTAGGTAGATATTTTTTGTAGATATTTATTTTTGGATTAGCTAGATCTCCTGCATCCCCAAAAATATCAAAGCTGCATCACAAATCACTACTGATTGACAATTTGAACTAAGAAACTGCCAAATCAAGCTATGATCGCCGCCTGTAAGTAAGATATTACTGGTTGGATAAAGTAGTTGCCAATTCTGTATAAATGCTTCTAATGCTGCAACTACGCCATAGATTACGCCACTTTGGATTGCACCTGATGTGCTAGTTGCCCAACGCTTTAGCAAAAAAGGTTGGGTAAATTCTGAATCAATTAGCGGTAGAGCGGCTGCTTGGCTAAGGCTATTTAGTTGCGATCTGATCCCTGGTAAAATTGCTCCGCCCACTAGTGCCTGATTTTGATCCACGCCTGTAATACTAATGGCTGTACCGAGATCGATCGCTAAAATCGGAAAACCATAAATTTTGCCCGCACCCCAGGCTACCAAAGCTCTGTCTATGCCCAAGCTGGGATAAGTATTTTTTAAGGGAATATGCTCTAGGCGAATTAGTCGAGTCTCAGTCAAAGAATGCCAAGGCGTAATTAGAGCTGGAACCACTGAAGCGATCGCAACTTGCTCAAATTTTTGGCTGATTAATTGCTGGGATAATTCATCTAATTTTTTATGAGTTACTTGCCAGGTTTGGGTTATCACATTTTCCTGAAAAATTGCCGCTTTGATGTGCGTATTGCCGATCGCGATTACTAGCTTAGACATAAACTAACTTAGACCTGATTTAGAGACATTCTGAGCCAAAATTAGGGATAATGTGGGTGTAAGTTACCGATAGATCCACCATGCCCAGAGAACCCCGCAAGCCAAATGAGTATATTGTGCATCTGATGCTCGAAGGTAGCCATATAGTAGATATCAGGTTTAATACATTAGAAGAAGTGAGCACCTGGTATAAGGGCAAGTTTGCGCCAAAAGCCAGCGAAGATGATTTGGTTTCTATGCCAACCCGTGAAGGGACGAATGAGATTTTATTTGTGCGACCTAAGCGTGTATCTGCCATCTCAGTGGAGCCAGTATTCTCTTCAAGTATCGGCGCAGAAATGTTCGGCTAATTGGTTTGGTTAATAGGTGTGATCAAGTCAAAAGTTAGATCAGATTTAATTAGATCTCTAAATATTTAAGTGAATACAATTTTGAAAAAACTCTTGTCCCCCTCCCTGACTGCCTTAGGAATTTGGTTGGGTATAGCGATCGCTTCCCCTCTGTCTTTACTGGCCGAGACTTTACTGGCACAGACTTTACTAGCACAAAATAATATTGTGCTCTTCGGTCCCAATCAAGGCTCTACCCTCTCCTATGTTTTGCGCACAAATCGCTCTGGGGCGAGGGCAAATAGCTTTAGCTTTACTGCAAAATTACCAACTTCTAAGGCAGTAGCAGAACTTCAGATTCTATACCCAGAAGGTTTTGCTAGTATATTTGACCCCGAAAATATCAAAATCATCAATCGCCGCCTCGACAAAGTTGAAGAAATTGAGCGGGTAATTATCGATCCAGAGGTTCGCAGTGTCCGCTTTGTGTTCAAACAGCCGATCGCTGGCTTTGTAGGACAAGAAATCGAGATTAATGCCAGCGGCGTTACAAATCCATCAAAATCGGGAATGTACAAGATCGAAGCACAGGCACTAGGAACCGAAGCGAATCCTTTATTTCAATATCTGGGGCAGTGGTTAGTCACAATTTATTAAGGTTTGGGTTACTTTCAAACAAATCAAAAAAATACTTAGATTAAGCTAGATAAACTAATTTAAATTCTGCTGTTATGTTTGACCCCATTTTTGATGCCATGTTTTCTACTCAGGGGGTAATGGTAATTCTCCTATCTGTTTACGCTGGGGCAATGTGGATGTTTTTGACTGGAGCGCCCAAAGTCCATACGGTGATGGTGTCGGATATGGATCTCGCTAGGGAATTTTATAGTGGGATGCTGGAGTTGTCTAAGGCTGACGTGCCACTGCATTATTATTATGGCTATGAGCAAAGTTTAAGCGTGGTAGGGAATCCCATGTATTTACCCACTGAAGCGCGCTCAACTCGTGCCACTAATCGCTCAAATCTAGAACATGAAGGACTTTGGTACAAGCTCCAAAAAAATAGCCAACTGCATATTGTACCTGGCTCTAGAAAGGGAGAATCAAATCGCGATCGCCATATATGTTTTAATCGGGACTGTGTGGAGCAAATTTTATTGAGAATCCAAATTTTAGGCATCAAGCATAAGATTCGCCGTGAGCAACCCCTAGAATTTTTGGTCAAAGATTCGGAAGGGCAAATTATTGAGATTGCTGAAGTCAAATCTTGATATTCATAGTGATAGTTGAAAAGGCGGATCACAACTTCTCAGCCTATGTACCTGATCTTTTGGGATGTGTTACTACGGGTGGGACACTGATTGAAATAGAGCAGAATATTAAAGAAGCGATCGCTGGGCATTTGCAAGTAATGCGGGAATATGGCGATTCCATGCCTGAATCTTCTCAAATTTATGAGCTCAATAGCCCTACAAGTATTATTCTCCAAGTTAATGTTCCCTGTTAAAACTAAGATTTGGTAAACTGCTGTACCCAAAGCGCACAAGTACCTGCCAAAATTGCCGTTAGCCATTGCCAGCCATTGATTCCTGTAGAGGTGGGAATTAGACTTATAGTTAAATAAAGCGTAATTAAGATTAGAGAAATCGCGCCAATCAGAAAATAGTTTTTAATAAATGGCGATCGCGTCATACTTGTCGCATAGAGAATTAAGCCAACTACTAAAGTGATTATGCCTACTCCTTGATTTTCCCCATAACTACCATTACCAAAGTAAAAGAGTATCAAACTAGGAAGTGCAATTGCTGAAATTCCCAAGCCCAGACTGAACCAGCGTTCCACTGGTATGAGTTTATGAAAATAGCTGATAGGCAGAGTCATCAAACTGAGGGAACCCGATTCTTGCCACAATGCCCAACTCAATAGCGGCATCACCAAAGTGCCCAGCCAAAGTAATTGGATTAAATTGGAATCTGACAGAAGAATAAAGATCAGAAAAGAAGCGGTACTTATTGCGTAAAACCAAATTACTTGGTGCATTCTTTGCCAACTTCCCCTAGCAGCCAAAAGCGCGATCGCGATGAGATCAAAATCCTGAGCAGGTACGATTACACTTGCACTTTCAATTACTGCTGCTGCACTAGCGAGATCGCAAATGCTTAAGTCTGCTTGGTGAAATAAGGAAATATCTTCAATTTGGGTGCCGATAATCGCTACTTTTTGTCCTTGTAGTTGCCAAAGTCGAATTCTTTCCAAACTAGCATCTGCATAACTGTAAATTGGCATTTGTACCTGTTGCGAAAGTAACTCCGCTTCTTCAGCATTACCGCGTAAAATCCCATGCAGTGATAGTCCCTGAGAATCTGGCTGGGCATAGTTAAAAGCGCGATCGCTCAGATGATCAATAATCGTACAAATAATCGAAAGCTGAACTAAATGATCAATTGGTACTTTTAGCTGAATCCCAAATTTCTCTAGGCTATTTATTGCTTGTAATTGGACAAGGTTTAGCTGCTTCTGCCAGTTATACGGATAGATTAAGAGGGCGATCGCTAATGACCAAATTAAGCCTTTGCCTAAAATCAAACTGAAGAGAAAGGCGATAAACACAAATATTTGAGCGTATTTTTCTAATTGCTGAATTTGAATTTGGAGGATAGAAGATGTTATGTCTGTGCTTACCACTACTCCCTTCGCTTCGCCAACATTCACTATAGCACCGCTATAGAGCATATTTGTTTGCTCTAATTTGTCAACTTCCAAGGGAAGAGATGTTACTTGTTTGAATGTTCGTACTGTGCCGCCAATATTGGCTTGATTTACTTGAAAGTCTTCGCCCACAGAAAATAAGCGTACATCCACTTCTAAGCGATCGCCAGCCTGTAATCTCACTAGATCGCCAACTACTAATTCTCGTAATGGAATTCTCCACCATTCAGCATCTCGCAATACGTCAATTAGGTTCAAATTCAAACTTGACTGAGTTGAACGGAGATTACTAATTTGATGGGTAGAAATAATTTCTAGAATTAGCTGAAACGTTGCCGCAGCCAGGATCACAGGTACCATAGCGCGATTGCTAAACCAAGCTAAAATCACAAGTAACCCATGTCCACCAATCAGAAAATGGAACGAATTTAATTTAAACTTTCGCATTGACAGGCGTAACTTTCGCCTAGCTAATCCATAGGAAAGACCCAATTCGCTAGTTTGCAACTGAGCGAAGACTTGCGCGCTCGTCAGATGATGCCAACTAGAATTCTTAAAAACTCTTCCAAAAACTCCCCTAGAGGCTTTCCAAAAAGAATTTTTGAATAGAATCTTCTCAAGCATAGTTTCTAAATTTGTCTCTCTATTTGTCCCTATAAAGTTGGTTTAGGGCGCAGATTTAGCAGGTACTAATTTCCCTTCTGCATTGACGTGCAAACCACATTCTTTGTTGTCCATTTCCCACCACCATCTACCTGCCCGCGGATCTTCATCCGTAGCGATCGCTCTAGTACAGGGGGCACAACCAATACTAGGATAATTCTGATCATGCAGCAGATTATAAGGAATGCCACGACTACGAATATAATCCCAAACTTGGACTTCTTTCCAGTCAATTAATGGATTCAATTTATACACTTCTTTATCTTGTTCCAATACCTGCATATCGTTGCGGCTGCTGGTTTGATCGCGGCGAATACCTGTAATCCAAGCATTCAATCCCACCAGTGCCCGCGTGAGTGGTTCAATTTTCCGCAGATGACAACAGAACTTGCGATTTTCGACGCTCTCATAGAAAAGATTAATCCCCTTGGTTTGCACCATTTTCTGTACAGCTTCTGCCTGGGGGAACATGATTTGGATTTGTAGTTGCGGATATTTCTTTTGGACTTTTGCGATTAAGTCGTAGGTTTCTACTGGCAACCTGCCCGTATCTAGGGTAAAAATTTTGGCATCTGGTTGAATCTCTGCCAACATATCAGTTAGCACCATATCCTCAGCCCCAAAGCTAGAGGCTAGACTGATCTGATTTCCAAATTCAGCTAATCCCCAAGCAAGCACTTCCTGTGATGACTTTCCTTGTAGTTGTGCCTGTTGAGTTGCTAGATCAGGACTAATCATTTGGTTTATTTAATTACTTAATTTGATGCTTAAGTCTACCAAATAAATGATTTTTGAGCATTGCAGATCCAAAAGATGAATGGGGTTGCTTAGCCCCTGGATGGGATTTTACGCCGCCGCCAAGAGCTTCGTAACAGAATGTAATCATTTAAGTTGCAGCTTTAATGTTGGCATTACCTCTAGAATCATTGGGAGAACTGATCACATTTTGACCAGGATCAACGTAGGTTTTTTTCTCGGTTTCGGTGACTACAGTAATCTCGATGTGATTGAAAAGTGTAGTTACAAAGCCAAATAGCAGAAATGGTAAAGAAACTACCACAATAATTCCTACTGAAGCGAGAGAATAGATTGGCTTGCTCATCAAAGATAGTGCCGCAGCTAAACTAGCAAAAACTACCACTAGCCAGGCTACAACTTGAGGATAGATATCACCCAAAGATAAGGTACAGTTAAAATGATACTTGTTATTTAGAGGATTATTATTTAGAGGATTATTGAGCGAATTCATATAGAGCAACCTTTTGTAAAGATAAGTTTACGGCAATGATTAAAAAATTAAATTTATTGGTTTAATTCTATCCAATTTTCTGCTGATCTTTGGTTACGATTTGTTGATTTGTCCATTGATCGCACTTGCTAAGTGAGTTGCTGTTGCTTGGACTGAAGCGATCGCTTTTTCATAGTTAAGTCTAGTTGGTCCCAAAAGCCCTACTGTCCCAGAGATTGAACCTGAGATCGGATTATCTACCCTATAAGCTGAAGAAATTAAAGTACAGTTGCGAATTGGTTCTAAGCTGATTTCATTACCGATCCGAATCAGAATTGAATGTCCAAACAGGGTTTCTGACATTAGCGGCAACAGTGAAGTCTGCTCTTCTTCCAACAGCCGAATAAGCGCTAGAGCTTGATTGAGTTGATTAAATTCTGGCTGCTGCATCAATTCCGCCAAGCCACTGATAAATAGCTGACCAATACTTGGCTGCCGATAAATCTGACTAATTTGACGCAGAGATTGCTCTACAAATTCTGCATATTGATACATTTCTTGATCTAGTTGTTGCCATTGCAAACTTGATAACAGATTCTCTAATTCTGTGTGAGCGCGATCGCCCTGAACGCCACCCTGGGTCGTAAGCTGGGCACTAAGATGAGCATTGAGAAAATTATTCAGCCGTTCCAAATCAGCGATCGAAATATGTTCTGGCAGATCGACTACCACCGAAGCTGAGTGATAGGCATCACTAATGGCGGTGACGCTAACTTTCTGGTCATCTATCCCCAAGAAATGAATATGTCGCATTCCCACCAACTGATGATGGGGCGCAGTTACCAGCGCAATACAGCCACTTAGGGTTGCCAGCACTTGAGCCGCACCGCGCAGTAAAGACTCTAAATTTTGTTGATCTTGAAGCGAAAGTCGATGATTTACCAGTTTGGTAGTGAGTTCTAGTTGATACTCATTTTGCAACCTAGAAGTAGGCTGAATCAACTGATCCACATACACTCGATAGCCAAAGTCTGATGGCACCCGCCCAGCCGAAGTATGGGGTTGATAGAGTAAACCTGAACGATCTAACACGCCTAAAACATTGCGAATGGTGGCAGCACTGAGATCAAAATTATAGGCTTCGGCTAAAACTTTGGAGCCAACTGGCTCTGCGGTAGCGATGTAGTGATTGACTGCCGCCCGCAATATTTTTTGTTCGCGCTGATTTAGATTTGCCTCTTTCATGCTGATCCAGTCTATTGCAGATTTATTGAATACAAGTCGGTTATGGGGTATTTCACCCCTGTAGCGCTTACATGGTCATAGAAAACGGCGTAATCTATATTTGAAAATCAGACTGAGGTAAGCTATAGGGCTAATATAACGTTAATTAATTTAATCGGTTTGAGGCGATCGCTGCATTTGTGACTAATTCCTATTGGCAACTCCGAACTTATTTGGCTCCCCATTGGCGACTAATTGGTAGGGCATCCATTTGCACTTTAATCTATATTGGCACGATGCCTTTGCTGGCGCATATTTTGGGCTTAGTTTCAAGCGCGATCGCTAGCGGCAATGTCGCCGAGATTTCTAAGATTTCTGGCTTTACCTTGGTGATGTTTCTATTTCGGGGGTTAGGGCAATATGGGCAGGATGCGCTGATGTCCCAGGCGGCTCTCAGTGTGGCTTTAGATTTGCGGGTAGATGTCTATGCTCACTTACATCGATTGGACTTAGATTTTTTTGCTGAATCGCGTACTGGCGATCTTTCTTATCGTTTGACTGAAGATGTGGATCGAGTTGGCGAAGTAGTTGCCAAATTTTTCCATCAGTTTATGCCTTCGCTGTTGCAATTGGTGTTGGTCTTAGGCTATCTACTTTGGCTCAATTGGCTACTAACTTTAATGGTGTTCCTAATTGCACCACCTGTAGCCATCCTAATTGGCTGGTTTGGGCAGCAGATGCTAGAGCGATCGCGTCGTAGTCAAGATCAGGTTTCCAATCTTTCGGCTTTGTTGGCAGAAGTATTTAGCGGCATTCGCTTAGTGCGCGCATTTGCCACCGAAGATTATGAAATTCAGCGCTTCCGCCAAGAAGCAGAACAAAATCGTCAAAAACGCTATGCGGCGGATCAAATTCGAGCAGTACAATATCCTGTAATTGGCTTTGTGCAGGCTTTTGGTATTATTCTCTTATTTTGGTTTGCGGGTTGGCAGATTTCTCAAAGACAGCTAACTCCTTCGCAATTTGTTGCTTTCGCTGCTGGTGTAGCTCTACTAATCGATCCGATTGTCAATTCTACTGGTAGCTATAACGAAATTAAACAGGCTGAAGCTTCATGCGATCGCATTTTTGAACTATTTAAATTGCAACCCACGGTCAAAGAGAAAGCCAATGCTCAAGAATTAAGCGAAGTCTCAGGCAAAATCGCCTTCCAAAATCTCAGCTTTGCCTATGGTGAACAAATCGTTTTAAAAGAAATTAATTTTATGGTTTTTCCTGGAGAAGTAATCGCGCTAGTGGGCGCTTCAGGTGCAGGTAAATCTACTTTGATCAATCTTTTGATGCGCTTCTATGATCCACAGGTTGGCAATATTTTTCTAGATGGGACAGATATTCAAGAGCTCAAGCTGAAAAGTCTGCGTCATACCATGGCGATCGTACCGCAAGAATCGGTGCTATTTGCTGGCTCGGTTGCGGCGAATATTGCCTTCGGACAGCTTAACTATGATTTAGCAGAAGTAGAAGCAGCTGCGAAAATCGCCAATGCCCATGAGTTTATTATTAGACTTTCTCAAGGCTACCAAACCCAAGTAGGAGAGAGAGGGGTCAATCTTTCGGGCGGACAAAAACAACGAATCGCGATCGCCCGCGCAGTTTTACAGAATCCCAAAATTTTGATTCTAGACGAAGCCACTTCTGCCTTAGATAGCGAATCTGAAGCCCTCGTCCAAGAAGCTTTGCAAAGGGTAATGGAAGGTCGCACTGTATTTGTAATTGCCCATCGCTTGGCTACCGTAAAAAATAGCGATCGCATCTTTGTTTTAGAACAGGGACAAATTGTGGAATCGGGTAATCACGAAGAACTTTTATCCAAAGCAGGCAGATATGCTCAGTTCTATGCGCGCCAGTTTGCTTAAATTCATCCCTAGAGAATACTTCTGTTCCCAGCAACTTCTAATCGCGCTATTGCTAGAATGGGGGAATAACTTTAGCGCCCAAAATATGACCAACGCTTCTATCCGCTCTGAAGGCTTAGCTGCCTTTTGGCAGGAAACCAGTGCTTTTACTACTAGGTGGTTTATCCAACTGCAACGTCGCCCAACTACCCTAATTGCAGGGGTATTGCAGCCTTTGATGTGGCTGGTATTATTTGGCGCATTATTTAGTTACGCCCCAGCTGGAATGTTTGGCGAAGGACAGACCTATTTACAATTTTTGGCGGCGGGGATCATTGTGTTTACTGCCTTCAGTGGGGCCTTAAATTCTGGCTTACCGCTACTGTTTGATCGGGAGTTTGGCTTTCTGAATCGGATGCTGGTGGCTCCTTTGGTATCGCGCTTTTCGATTGTGTTTGCTTCAGCTATTTTTATCATTAGCCTTAGTGTGGTGCAAACCCTGGCAATTATTGGCGTGAGTGTGCTGATGGGAGCATCTCTACCTAGCTTAAGTGGTTGCGGTGTAGTAGCGATCGTCTTAGTGCTGCTAATTTTGGGCTTCACCATGCTGAGCCTGGGGCTTTCCTTTGCTATGCCTGGGCATCAGGAAATGTTGGCTTTTATCTTTTTAGTCAATTTGCCCTTGATCTTTTCTAGTACTGCCCTCGCGCCCCTAAGTTTTATGCCTACTTGGTTGCAGTGGGTGGCGAGTTTGAATCCGCTATCCTTCGCGATCGAACCTGTGCGCTACGTTTTTAGTCATGCAGATTGGGCTTGGTCGAGTGTGGTTTTGATCGCACCTTGGGGAAATTTGACGATTTTGGGCGCGATCGCTTTCCTAGTCGGTTTTGCGATTACCGTAGCGATCTCAATTCGCGGCGTGCTCACTCGAGGAGTGGCATGAGTGGTGAAATAACCCCCTTTGCGGACAATTGGGCATTTATTCGAGCAGAATTAGGTTGGCTAGATCGGGTACTAATGCGAGCGCTCGCTAGGCAAAAACAGCTAAATCAAGCAAGCGATCGGGTCTCAAGGTCAGCAAAAGATAAGGCAACCAGTCATTGGTGGCTCGGTTTTATTGATCTTGATCCCAACAAGGGCGGCAATATAATTAAATCTGAACAACCTGCACCTGTGCATCCTCTTGGTCGTTATGGCGATCGCTTGGAAGTTAGTACCAAACAAGAGATTCCGATTGCTTTGATGCGGTTAATCCAGCGCTGTAAGTTAGGACAATTTGAACGCAATCTGATTATTTTATGCCTTGCGCCAGAGATTAGTCGGCGGTATGAGAACTTATATGCGCTTTTAAATAATGACCAAGAGAACTGCGCTCAGCCCACGGTGGATCTAGCATTGCGGCTATTTTGTGGCTCCGATCAAGACTGGCGCAATGCCAGGCAAACTTTAATCAGTACCGCTCCTTTACTCAAGCATAAAATTATTGAGATCTATCCAGGTAATAGTGGCGCTAAATCTTTACTTGCCCAAAAAATTAGATTACAACCGAAATTTGTGAATTTCTTACTGAGCGATCGCATGGAAATTGAGCGAGTAATTGCCAAATCACGCGCCAAAGCTCAGGCTAAATCTCAGCCTAAAACTCAATCTAAATCAGCCGTTAATTCCCCAACAGCATCCCTAACCCCAACTCCTTCGCCGTCAGCAACCTGACTTCGTAATATCCCAGAATGTAATCAACTACAAATTCACCAGAAGATGAACCTGTAACCCCCATCGAAATCATCACCGAACAGTGACCATGTTTGCGCTGCCCAGCTAGTTTCCATTGTTTTACTTGAATATCCGATTCATCATATTTGCCAAATAATTGATGATTGCCATTTCCCATTTGCACTAAACCCAACGCTGAACGATTGCCCCTGGTATCTTCAATTGAGGTAAAACCCAAAGCCATAATTCCGCCTTGATCCTCAATTTCCTGGATCAAGCTCAGTGCTTTAGGGCGGGATGTTTGCACCAATAACCCAGGTAAACTCTTAACCTGATTTAGTTCGGGATCAATAAAAGCAGAGGGTGTAACAACACGCATTATTTCCACCATATCCCAAGTCAGATCTAAGAGTTTGATTAAGGAATTTTCGGGCCAAAGGTTTTGATAAAGTTTAGGTTTGATTGGCTCTACCAAGCCAGAGGGATGCAGCTTTAGCGAAAGTTCTGGCACACTTCTAACTACCATATCTAGATATTCAGAACTATCACTTTTAGGCTCTGAAGTAGTCTCTGAAGCAGATTCAGGCGCGATCGCTACTCTCAGGCTATGGCTCAAATCCTTGATTCTCTTAGATTTCAGTGCCTTGTGATGTTGAGCAAAAAAGCCATTCAACGCTGCCAGGGCTGCAGTTAAAATTGATGCTTCTTCTTCATCTAAAAAGGATCTACCACCTTCTAACGGATTGACAGAACCAAAAATAGGGTAAATATCCAAATCGACTAAGCTACATCCACCTGTGCGAAAATAGCGAATCTCTGGCTCTGATAAATCTTCGGTGGATTCAAACAGACTAAAGAAGCAGTCTTGACGCAAAAATACTTCTTCTAGATCGTCGTCGTCGTCATCTTCATCATCTTGAGAAACCTGCTGCCGAAATTCTACTAAGGACTCAGGATCACGGTATAGGACTATCCCTTTTTCTAAGCCTAATTTTCCCATTACCACGGCGTAAAGACTATCAATATCCCAGTGATCTAAACGTACTGCCAATACCTGATAGTCCCACATATAATCCCAAGGAGCTAATTCCCATAGCTTCTCAGTTTGAGCATATAGGGCGCTCGCTAGAGTTTGGGGTACTGGTGGCGGCGTATTGTTACCCTGATCGAGAATATTATGAAAGATTTCGTCAATTAGCGGCAAATTTTCAACGTGTTCGACGGCAATATCTAGATCTTGAAGTACACCCCGCAAATAAAACTGTAAAGAGCGATCGCAGACCAAAATTTTCTGTGGTAAGCAAGGCAGAGCAGATCCCTGGGGGCGTTCCATTGCTAAGAGCAGATTTCGGACAATCGCCTCAGGTCCTAAATCAGGCTTCACCACCTCCATTGCCCGCACAATTCCCAGAGAGCCATCCACCCAGAGAATACAGTCGGGTTGATCCGTAGCAGCCTCAGCCAGATAATTGCCAATGTGAATCAAATTAGTGTTGGTCTCGCGCTCAACTTGCCCCTTTGGTAAACCCCGCCTGTCTCCCTCCCAAACGGCATTTGTACGTTTTAGCTTCTTCAAACGCCGCAAAGTTGAACTGAGAATTTTGGTCATTTACCTTTATTAATTATTTGTGTTTTCGGGAATTTAGGCTTGGGGGTTTCGCCATCAACCTCACTCTTTTTTTTAATGGGCATCACTAGGGTTTGAGCGTCTGCGCCATTGACGAGGTTTACTATCTTAATCTAATTTTAATAGTATAAGGATAATTGGTAACTATCAGGCAAAGATTGATTTAACTGAAAGAGAGATTTTGCCGAGATCAAGCTGTTTTAGCCAGATTGCTGCTTAAATTACTTGGTAATTACCTGGTAGATTAATGGAGAAATTTTAATCAAGGGAAAATAAAGTTTGACTGATTCAAATCAATCAGAGCCACCTAGGTCTGAGCCAAAGAAATCAGGTGCTAAGGAATCTGAAAATAAGAAGAGATCGCTATTAAGTATTGCCAGTGTTGTGGCTGTTGCTACTTTGCTAAGCAAATTTTTTGGATTATTACGTCAAGTAGTGATCGCCGCGGCTTTTGGCGTAGGTGCTGCCTATGAAGCCTATAACTATGCCTATATTTTGCCAGGTTTTTTATTGATTTTATTGGGTGGAATTAATGGACCTTTTCACAGTGCGATCGTTTCTGCTTTAGCCAAACGCGATCCGAAAGAAGCGAAGGATTTAATTGCTACCACTACTACAATTGTTAGTGGGATTTTATTGCTTGTAGCCATAGCTTTAGTGATTTTTGCAGTTCCGCTCGTGGATTCGGTTGCACCAGGATTAGCAAACAGTGAGAATGGCAAAATAGTAAGACAAATTGCGATTCAACAGTTTCAGATTATGGCTCCCTTGGCATTACTGGCAGGGCTAATTGGTATTGGCTTTGGAGCATTAAATGCGGTAGATTCCTACTGGTTACCTTCGGTTAGTCCTTTGATTTCTAGTGCTACATTAATTGGTGCTTTGGCAGTTTTATGGCTATATCTCGGCAAGAATATCACTTTGCCAGAATATGCAGTCGTCGGTGGTCAGGTATTAGCTTGGGGAACTTTAATCGGCGCAATTTTCCAGTGGCTAGTTCAGCTTTTTGCTCTGTGGCAAGCAGGTTTGGGCGGTTTACGTTTTCGCTTCAATTTAGCCCAACCTGGTTTGAAGGAAGTGCTAAAAGTAATGGCACCAGCAACTTTCTCTTCGGGTATGATGCAAATCAATGTCTATACAGACCTGTTTTTTGCTTCCTATATTCCTCAAGCTGCGGCTGCCTTGGGATATGCAGGACTATTAGTTCAAACTCCTTTAGGTATAGTTTCCAATGTAATTTTAGTGCCGCTCTTGCCAGTTTTTTCTCGCTTGAGCGATCCGCAGGATTGGCAAGAATTGAAGTCTCGGATTCGACAGGGATTAATCTTTAGTGCGCTCACGATGATTCCGCTCAGTGCTTTGATGATGGTTTTAGCTGAGCCAATTGTACGTTTAGTTTATGAACGTTATGCCTTTGATCAATCAGCTTCAGAGTTTGTCGCTAAAATTTTGGTGGCTTACTCATTAGGAATGTTTGTTTATTTGTCAAGGGACATTTTAGTTAGGGTTTACTACGCTTTGGGCGATGGCGAAACTCCATTTCGGATCAGTATTTTCAATATATTTCTGAATGGCTTTTTAGATTATTTCTTAGCAGGAATCTATGGCGCACCTGGCTTGGTTTTGGCGACTGTGGGCGTAAATATTGTCTCAATGGTGATGTTATTAATCGGCTTAAATCGGCACTTAAATGGTTTGCCCTTAGCTTTATGGGCAAAAGAAGTGGTTGGATTAATTATTGTGAGCGCGATCGCTGCTATTGGTGCTTTCTTAACTATGAAAGGATTTGAACAAATTTTGATTCCCAATAATTTCTGGCAACATTTAATTGAACTAAGTTTAGCTGGCGGAGTTGGCATTTCTTTGTTCGGTTTTTTGGTGCTTCAGTTAGGCTTGCCAGAAGTCGATCAATTATGCCAAAGTATTCGCCGCAAATTTGGGAAATAGGATGAGATAATATGAGCAGTTCTGGCTGACCAGTTTTTTTAGACCATTTTCTTGGAGGATTTTAGCAATGGAACAACGATTAACTCAAGCACAAATGCAGCAGGTTGTGGCAGAAGTACAGCGACTATCTTTCAAACAACAAGATGAATTGGATGCCGAACAAGTAAAGCAGATCTTAAAAGAAATAGACTTACCTCCAGAACTTTTAGATGAAGCCATGATTCAATTGCAAAGACGGGAAGCATTGGTAGCAGAACAGAAAAGAATGCGATGGATTATTGGGATTCCGATTGGAGCGATCGCTCTAGTTTTAATTACTTTTATTTTATTTAGTCAAAATCGCCAACAGACCTATGATCGAATTACGGCTCAAAATAATCGCCTTACCTTAGCCCAAGATAGTGGCAGTCAGCTTAGTACGGTTTCAAGACAGGCAAATAGCGAAATCTTCTATCGCATCACTTTATCTGATGCACCCATAGGTCAAAAGCTCTCACTTTCCTGTAATTGGATTGCACCCAATGGTCAAACCGTGCGTCAAAATCGCTTTCAGACTAAAGAGATTACTACTAACATTTGGAATACTTCATGTCGTTATAATCCTGGACAGAATGGAGGTTTAGGAACCTGGAAAGTGCAAGCTTTTTTAGGCGATCGCTTACTGAGTCAATCTGATTTTGAGGTTATTCCCTAGTCTAAATGGCTCAAAATATCACGGCTGAAATTGCCACTTCTCAACATCAACTAATTGGCTATTGGGGATATGGAGACGCGATCGCTCTATCAGATTCTTTAAAACAAATTACTCAAAAAGCTGACAAAAATCAGAATTGGCAATTTTCCCAACCTGTTAATCACGGAATTATTGCTACACTCTCAGCATCTGGCTTACCCCATGACTTTGAAGATCCTGGGAATCTACCTGACATTTGGCTAAAAGTAGAAGAGAGTAATCTCAAGCTGGGAAGAGAATCTTTTGGCAGGGCAACGCTTTATTGGCTTCAGTCTGAGCAAATTATTTGGTTCGCTTCGCACTTTCAACTTTTGTTATCATTAAAAAACTCAACTGTGAACCTTGAGGCTCTCTATGCTTATAGTTGTCTTTCCTATGTACCTACGCCCTTGACTGCTGTGCAAGGAATTAATTCTATACCCGCAGGGATTGAGCAAACCTGGCAGATGATCGATGGAAATCTGTTACTTTCTCACTCTAAAAGTCTGCAAAATTGGCGACAGGTTAAGCAGTCAAGTAATAGCGAATCAGCAGCGATCGCCCAACTGCAAATTCTCTTAAAAAAGGCTGTTGAGAAACAAACGCTCGATCTAAAAGATCAAACCGTGGGAGTTTTTTTGTCGGGCGGATTAGATTCTGCGATTGTGGCTGCCTTGTTGGTACAAATGGGCATAAAAGTGCGAGCATATACTCTGGATTTTGGCGATATAGCCAACTCTGAAATTACCTATGCCGAGCAAGTAGCCCAATATTTGCAGATTCCCCTAACAAAAGTTGATGCTAGGGCCGAAAAAATTCGTAATGCCTTAATTCCCACAATTAAAGCCCTCGATCTACCTTTCGGTGATGGCGTAACCGTTCCATTGTTTTTACTTTGTCAAGCCGCCAAAAAAGAGGTAAAAGTTATCTTCAATGGTGAAGGAGGCGATCAATTATTTGCAGGATGGACGAATAAACCCTTAATTGCTGCCAGTATCTATCAAACTGAACAACAAAATGCTCAAAAATCCTTTGAAGCTCAATATCTTCATACTTTCCATCGGCTTTGGGGTTATGAATCCCAAGTTTTCTCACCAGAGTTTTATGCCAAAATTCGGCATCTTGATCCCCAATCATGGCTAAAACCTGCCTTAGATACCAATGATTCACCGCAACTTCTCCATCGCTTACGCCGTGCTTCCCTAATGCTGAAAGGCGCTCAGAACATTCATCCACGGGCTACAAATTTAGCCTTTGCTCATGGATTATCGGTGCGATCGCTATTTTGTGATTTAGCTCTAACCGAATGGACTTTTCAACAACCGAGCGAGTTCTTTCTTCAGGGATCTTGTGAGAAATACATTCTCAAACGGGCAGTGGAAGCCTGGCTACCTTCAGAAATTGTATGGCGTTCAAAACGTGGCATGGGCGTTCCTTTATCCCCTTGGTTATTAAACAATTTATGGTTTTCTCTAGGAAAATGGTTAAATCCTGGGATACTTAAGTTAGAGGGAATATGGCAACCTGATTTGGGGCTACAGGTCTCTGTAGGCGAATTAGGCAAGATTCAAGGAAGGAGAATAGGTGAGATCTTATGGCTGCTAATAGTTTGGCAAATTTGGCGATCGCAGGTTTTAGATGAGAAATTAGAGAATGATGCCTGGCAATATCCATTTTGGTTACCCTATAAATTTTGGAGGTTAAAGAAAAAATGGTTTTAAGCAATAATTTAGCGAAGGAGCTACTTCACACTTACGGTTCTCCACTGTATGTCTATAATAGTCAGATTCTCAATCAAACAATCAACCAAATTACGACAGCAATTGCCTATGCTCATACTCAATTTCGCTTTGCTAGTGTGACAAATGGAAATGTTTCACTATTAAAAATATTTAAAGCCGCAAATTGGGGACTGCACGCCAACACACCAGGCGATATTTATCTGGGATTAGAAGCTGGATTTGAGCCGCAAAAGATTGTTTATAGCGGCAGCAACTTAAATCGATTAGAAATGCAGCAAGTATTAAACTGGGGAATCTCAACCCTTAATTTAGATAGTTTATCTCAGTTGCAATTATGTTGTGATGTTTATCAATCTCTATCTGCCGAGAATTCTCAAGTCCAATCATTACATTTGGGATTACGTCTAAATGTGCCAAGCCTAACCAAAAATAGCCGAATAGGCGTGCGTCCAGAGGAATTTCCTGAAGCTTTATCAATTACGCGATCGGCAAATCTCAAACTCAGTGGCTTACATTTTTATCGCGGCACAGGTACAAATGCCACCCAAGCCTTTACCCAAGTGATTGGTACGCTGCTCGATTTAGGTCAGAAGTTACCAGATTGGCAATATTTAGACTTCGGTGGTGGCTTTGGTTATCCTTATTATGAGAATGGTATAGCTTTTAATTGGCAAGAGTTTGGTCGAGCTTTAACTGAGAGATTGGAACGTCTAGGAAAGAAGATTAGTTTAATAATTGAACCTGGAAGAGCAGCGATCGCTAGCTGTGCAAATTTACTGGTAACTGTAGTCTCTACCAAGTGGCAAGATCATAAACAGATTGTTGGTGTAGATGCAACTGTCGGCAATCTTTCTGTTCCTTCGGTGCATGGTGGCTATCGGCAAGTTACGGCTGTGAACCCTAGCTCTAGTGATTTTCATCCTACCGACGTGTGCGGTAACACTACCTATTCCCGCGATTATTTGGGCAAAAATTGTCAATTGCCAAAGTTAGCGGTTGGCGATATTCTAGCAATTATGGATGTGGGAGCCTATGGTTATGCCATGTCTTCGCATTTTTTACATCGTCCGCGTCCAGCGGAAGTGCTGCTAGAGCAGGGGAAACATCGATTAATTAGAGCGCGAGAAGATTTTCAAGTGTTGTTAGCAAATCAAATTCTATAGATAGATTCGGGAGAAATTATGAAATGTATTAAATGTGCCACAGATAATAACCTTAAAGATCGCACTGCCAATTATGGAAAGTGCAAAAATCGTACCTGCAATCATCCCTTCGCCTTCGAGCCTACTAATAAGCTTGTATCCGATCAGT
>JBBRVV010000004.1:0-21762 GCA_038246525.1 Pseudanabaenales cyanobacterium | reverse complement strand
TCTTGGCTCGATGGTTTGCAGCAATTCCTCTCCCAACTTTTTACTCGAATCTAGCTTTTGCCTCATACCCTTTATTTTACTGTATTTCGTCTCCCTTGCTTTCCTTCTTTTTTTCGGTTGCCCCTACTTATTGAGCCGATACAAAGTATAGTTATCTGAAACTGTGCAGAACCAAATATCTTCAGAAGCATTTTTCCAGTTTTTACTCGCGCCTCTACCCTTTTCTCTTTCCCAAGTTATCCGATTGCGAATCTGAAACCTAGATTTAATTACTTCAAATACCGCAGGAGAAGATTGCCATTCCGAGCAAATATAAATAGAAGAAGTAGGTTTCAAAATACGCTCCAGCCCAGTGAAACACTGATCTAACCACTCAGTGTAAGTATCTAAATCTCTTTTCTTAAAATCACTAGAATTAAAAGTCTTATTTAAGTTATGGGGCGGATCAATAAAGAGTAAATCCACTGACTGTTTTGGCAGAAAGTCTAAAATTTGGAGCAGATCTTGATAAATTGTGCAATTAGTTACTTCTAATAAACTCACAGGCTTATCAAGTTTCAGTAACTTCTGGCGATACTCAATCTGCTCCGCTTCAGCTAAGGTGATTGTACGATTGCGCGGGGAGCGCTCTTTATTCTTGATCTTTAACATCATCAAAGGGATCTTGGGCATTAAAGGTTTGAATTAAGCTGCTGCTTTTTCAACGGCTTGTTTTACTAAAGGCGCAAGTTCTCCCCGTTGGTGCATTTCCATCACAATATCGCATCCACCGACAAACTCACCATCGATATATATTTGGGGAATAGTGGGCCAATTGGAATACTCTTTAATTCCCTGGCGAATCTCTGGATCGTTTAAAACATCGGCAGTCTCAAAAGGATGACCCAAGGACTGAAAGGCTTGAATTGTAGCAGCGGAAAATCCACACTGCGGCATCTGTGGCGTTCCCTTCATATAAATCATAACGGGCGAATTTTTGACTTGAGCTTCGATTTTGGTTTGAATAATTGGGTTCATAATTTGATTTTGCTGGAATTGTTTCGTTTCTGGTTTGATTCTATTGTAGGCGATCGCAGCTATGGTAATAAATCCTGATCACTAAAGCGATCGCGGTTAGGAGCCTGCCAGGGAGCAAAAAATGGTAATAGCGCCAAGCCAGGTAATGCTGCCAAAATACTAATTATGAAAAACCAAGTCCAACCGAGATCTTTCGCTAATATCCCCGCAGGTGCTACCAAGATTTTGGCACTTACCGACATAAAACTAGATAGCAGTGCGTACTGAGTTGCCGAAAATTGCCGATTGCACAGATTCATCATAAAGGCGACAAATGCTGCTGTTCCAAGCCCTGCACAGAAGTTCTCAATGTTTACAGTCAATACCAAGCCTAAAAAACTTTTACCTACTTGTGCCAACAACAAATAAGCAAAATTACTTACCGCCTGCAATCCGCCAAAAATCCATAGAGATTTATTAATTCCAACTCTACTCAATATCGCACCGCCGCACAAAGCGCCCACAATCGTGGCGAAAATTCCCATACCGCCTTGAATTGACCCCACATCGGTTTGACTGAAGCCAATCTGGAGCAAAAAAGGGGTGGACATATTGCCAGCTAGCGCATCACCGAACTTATAGAGAATGATAAATCCTAAAATCAGTATTCCTCTCCCTACCCCCAGACGTTGAAAATATTCACCAAAGGGTAAGAGTATAGCCTCTACCAGCGAAGACGGGGCAAGCGATCGCGGTGGTTCAGGTGCCAACAAAGTACCGCAAATCCCAATCAGAGTACAGGCTGCCATGATCAAGTAAACTTGAGCCCAGGGAATATGGTCAGCTAGGATTAATGCCAATGAGCCTGTAACTAAGAGCGCCAGCCGATATCCCAACACAAAAATTGCGGCACCCGCCCCAGCTTCTAGCGGTTCCAATACATCCACGCGGTAGGCATCCGCTGCAATATCTTGAGTAGCACTGAGAAAGGCGACAATCACCGCACTAACTATTAGCCATTCGATTCCCTGCTTGGGCTGCTGCCAGGACATAAAACTAATTGCGCCCAATAGTAAAACCTGGAGCAAAATCAACCAACCTCGCCTGTGACCCAAAAATGGGATGGTAAAGCGATCGAGTAGAGGTGACCAAATAAACTTAAGCGAGTAGGGTAAACCCACCAAGCTTGAGAAACCGATCAACGTCAAGTCTAATTTTTCGGCGGTCATCCAAGCTTGCAAAGTCTTGTCGGTGAGAAAATATGGCAGTCCTGAACTAAACCCGATCAGTAGCAATGCTGCCATCTTGCGACTTTGAAATACCTGAAACCAAGAACGTTCTGCCAATTTCGCCGCCCAATAAAATCCAGTTGCCAGAAATACAGATTAATTTGCCAGGATTAGCCCTTGACTTATCCTAGACAATCGTATTAGCTTACAATATATGTAAGCGGAGACGAAAGTTTCCGTTCACTCCTCACACCACAATCCGTCTGGCTAACCCTGGGCGGTTTTTTTATACTTTCAAGCTTTCTTCCCCAAGTCGATAGATCTCTTTGGCGTAGTCAGTCCAAATGCCCTGTCCCCAATAGCGAAAACAACTGGTTTGCAACAGCAGATTATAACGAAGCGCAATTTGGTAGTCTGGATGCTTAACTACCTCAGGATCATTAGCCAGAATTGGATCAAATTTGGCATGAAACTTAGCACTGAGCCTTTCCATCGGTTGTAATACATTCTCATAGCCACGTACCCAACTTAGATCGTTTGTCCAAGATGCGCCATCAACATGAAAGTGAGAGTCAGAAGACTTGAGACTAGCGATCGCTTCTTCGATATTTTCCCTCTTAACTGCTTGATTCTCTAGTTTTTGCCAGATTTTATGTTGTTGCACTGGCTGACAGGTAGGAAAATCTTCTTGCTTTAGACCTGTATTCTCTAATAATTCTAAGTATTCACTGCCATTTAGACCCACTGTTTCTGATTCACTATCTCTAATTTCATGCCAAATCCTGGGAAAATCGCGAGGAAATTCATTCATCATCACGCCGCCATTTTCGCCATCGGCAATTTGAGTAACTAAAGGCGGAATAGAAATATTATTGAGAGTTAGTTTGTTCTTAGACTTAGCTTCAAAGTAGGGCTGCATCTGTCCAACTAGCTTAGTATCTGAGCCTTGGGTTTTAATTAGAGCAGTAATTTCTAGGGTTTGATTGTCAGAGTTGCGGGCGATTAGCCGATTTGGTAAATACTTCTGTCCAAAAGTTAGACCAGTTCCATCTAAATTCTCTACACTATGTTCTTGCACAATCAGCCATTGGTAGCCGCATTCTTTCAAAGCTTTGATCAGCGCGTAAAGTGTATCAGGATGATTTGGTAAGTGCATTTCGGGCAGAGAGAAACCACGCACTTTTGCTAAAGCTTCTGTGCCAAAAATCCGAGAAAATTCCTGTTGCCAAAGTTGAATATGCAGCTTGAGATCGGGAATTGGCGTAGAGGTTGCCACTGCATGACTCCACATCGTGCCCAGCCATTCCACTTGACTCGAATAATCCTTAGAAAGAAGTTTTAGTTTGGCTAAAATATCTGCTCTGCCCATTTGTTGTAGTCCCCATAGCAAATTGCCAGAATAATCCAGCATGATTCTGGGATTACAGCCTTCTGATACTAAGAAGGGAATGATTTCTCCCATTCTGCCGTAACATCCTGCAAAAGTAGCCGCATTGTGATTGTCTCCCTCTTGGGGATATTCAAACATATATTGCAGATTGCTAATTAAGCCACCATCTTTTCCTGCGGGAATTGTAGGCTGGTGCATATGCAGCGCACAGGCAAAGGCAGATTTAATATTTTCAAGCTTCATGGATTAATTTCTCTCTTTGATCTGCTTTATGTAAGTCTTGTAGCTTTTTTGGCTTCGTCGCAAAACCAACACCTATGCTAATTTCCTGCTTTCCCGTCCAACCATACCAAGGCCTAATTTTGCCAATTTATTAAATCGGGGCTTTGCCCCTAACCCTACTCATTTTCTAGATATGCATTGCCAATTAATTAACGACCTGGAAAAGTAGATTTCACTTGGTTTTTGATAAAAGTAGCTAAGCGATCGCAGCCTCTCTCAATCGTATCTCGGTCAGTGGCATAAGAAAGGCGAATATTCGTATCTGCACCAAAGGCAATGCCTGGAACCACTGCTACATAGGATTCTTCTAATAACTTTTGCGAAAATTCAAGCGAATTCATCCCAAGTTGGGAAATATTGGGAAAGAGATAGAATGCGCCATCAGGTTTAGGACAGGTAATGCCATCAATGCCAATTAGGCGTTTGTACATCAAGTCTCTGCGCTTAGCAAATTCCTGACGCATCTCTTCCACACAGGCTTGATCGGATTTGAGGGCGGCGATCGCGCCATATTGGGCAAAAGTACAAACATTAGAAGTGCTATGTCCTTGGATCGTGGTCGCAGATTTAATCAAATCCAAAGGAGCCGCCAAATAACCAATCCGCCAACCTGTCATCGAATACGCTTTGGCAAAACCGCTAGAAATAATCGTACGATCGCTGAGGTTAGAAATTGTGCCGATACTCAAATGCTCAATGTCGTCATAACGAATTTTTTCGTAGATTTCATCAGAAACGATCATTACCTGTGGATGCTTTTCTAAAACCTGAGCGATCGCGCGCACTTGATCAGGGCTATAAACCATCCCTGTAGGATTGGCAGGCGAATTGAGCACGAATAACTTAGTCCTAGGCGTAATGGCTGCTTCTAGTTGGGCAGGTGTAATTTTGTAGCCGTGGGTTTCGTCTGTATTTACCAAGACTGGAGTTGCATCGGCAAGCCGCACCATTTCGGGATAGCTCAACCAGTAAGGCACAGGAATAATTACCTGATCGCCAGGATTGAGCAAAGCCATCATCAGATTATAAAGAGAATGCTTGCCCCCGTTAGTTACCAGAATTTGCTGCGGCGTAAAGTTGAGTTGGTTATCTTGTTTAAGTTTGGTTGCGATCGCTTCCCGAAGTTCCATTACGCCTGCGGCGGCACCATAGCGGGTTTTGCCCTGATCTAATGCTTGTTTGGCAGCGTTACGAATATGAGTAGGCGTATCAAAATCTGGCTCGCCTGCACTAAAGTCACACACATCCATTCCTTTAGCTTTCATTTCCTTGGCTTTGGTAGAAATCGCTAAGGTGAGGGAAGGTGTGATCTGTTTGAGGCGATCGGCGGGTTGCATGGGAATCGAAAAATCAAAGACTAGCCTAGAATTATAGACGCTTTAAGCTCAAACAACGTGTTCAGGTTTACACAACAATGACTAGAATCTGTCAGCTTTATCAGTTTAAGCAATTTGTTCCCTATTTGTCAGCTTGGCATTGGCAACAGCAGCTTTTGGCAGAGCGGAAGCAAGACTCTAGTTTGCCCGATCTGTTGATTTTGCTTGAGCATCCACCTGTATATACCTTTGGACATGGTGCAGACCTAGAGTTTGCCAAATTTGACTTAAATGATCCGACAATTCAATGGCATCGAATCGAGCGCGGTGGTGAAGTTACCTACCATGCCCCAGGACAACTTGTCGCTTATCCAATTCTAAATTTACGCTTTTATCAGCAGGACTTGCATTGGTATTTACGCCAATTAGAAGAAGTCTTGATTCTTAGCCTGGCAGATTTAGCGATCGCGGCGGAAAGAATCCCTGGGCTAACTGGGGTATGGGTAGGTGGGCAGAAAATCGCCCAAATTGGGATCAAATGTAGTGGCTGGATCACTATGCACGGCTTTGCTTTGAATGTGAATTTAGACTTGGCAGGGTTTGAGCGAATTATTCCCTGTGGAATTAGCGATCGCGTTTGTTGTAGCATCTCGCAGTTTTTGCCAGAAATCACGGTTTCGCAAGTGCAGCCAATAGTTTCGCAAAAATTCGCCCAAGTGTTTGAGCTAGAACTAAATTACGCCCGCTTGGATCACGTAATGCCATAAACCTTTCAAAATAGCGATCGCTGACATACTCCCTCTATAGGAATAGATTTGGCTGTAATCGGATTAAGGGGTGAAACCCCTTGGTGGGGGCTTTGCCCATACCCCTCCCCAACATATCTAAATCTCTGCTGGAGAGGGAGTAAAAATATTTGTTATATTGAATGAGGCTTCTCTATGGCGTGCGTGACTACCAATAATGTTTGTTGATCTATAAGCGTTTTTGAGGAAGCGATAAATCAGTGGGCGGCAGTAAACTGAACTTGTATTCAGAAACTTTTATGCCCAAGATATCATTTCCACCTGGATTTTCCGGGGTCAAGAGCTGCGGTAAAACGGCGTTGTGGAGGGGCTTTTATTTTGATTTTCGCCAAAAATAATTTTTAGACCATGGCTGTTGCTTCTCAAATTGCTTCCCAAACCCTGCCCGATTTCTCTGCTGAACTAGCTCAGCGTCGTCAAAAATTTGGCGCAAAAGTCGGAGATGGCATTGCAATTTTTGCCAGTGCGCCAACTGCGATCAACCACAACGATGTGGAGTATCTCTACCGCCAAGATAGCGATTTTTACTATTTAACTGGTTTTGCTGAACCCGAAGCGATCGCCGTATTTATTCCCAACCATGCCGAACATCGCTTTATTTTATTTGTCCGCCCCCGTGATCCTGAAGCTGAAACCTGGTCGGGTCTTCGCGCAGGCGTAGAAGGTGCCGTGGCAGACTACGGTGCAGATGTGGCTTATCCAATCGCTGAATTTAGTGAAAAAGTTCTGCCTTACCTCAAAACTGCCAACACCCTCCATTACTCTTTTGGCATTAACCGCTCTGTAAATGAGCAAATCTTGTCACTCTATCGCAAAATTCTCGCCAGTTACCCCAAGCGCGGTACAGGAATCACCGCGATCGCCGATGCCAAAATCCTACTTGCGCCCCTTCGCCTACATAAAACCGCTTGGGAAATTAGCAAAATAAAAAAAGCGATCGCCATCTCAGCCGAATCCCATCAAAAAATCAGAGCCAACTGCAAACCTGGAATCTATGAGTACGAACTAGCCGCCCAACTAGAGCTAGACTTTCGGCGCACACGTGGCATGGGTTGTGCCTACCCTTCAATTGTGGCGGCTGGGGCAAATGCTTGTGTTTTGCATTATGTAGAAAATAATTCTCAGATTCAAGCAGGCAACTTGGTACTTGTGGATGCGGGCTGTTGCTATGACTACTACAATGCCGATATCACCCGTACTTTCCCTGCAAGTGGTAAGTTTTCTAGTGAACAAAAAGCAATTTATGAATTGGTTTTGAATGCTCAACTGGCAGCGATCGCCCAAGTGAAACCAGGTAATCCCTACAATGCCCCCCATTTAGCGGCGGTGGAAGTAATTATTTCAGGGCTACATGACTTGGGGCTAATTCAAGGGAACTTAAGCGAATTGTTGGCAAATGGCTTGGCGGATGTTAGCGGCGATACCGAAGAGGATCAGAAGAAAGAGAAGGCAAAAATCCATAAACCTTTCTTTATGCACGGCACTGGGCACTATTTGGGTATGGATGTGCATGATGTGGGCGGCTATCGATTTGGCGATCGCTGGGGTAAGTTAGAGCCTGGCATGGTAATTACGATTGAGCCTGGAATTTATATTTCACCTGTAATTAAAGTGCAGGAAGGGCAAGCTGAAGTAAGCGATCGCTGGAAAGGGATCGGCGTTAGGATCGAAGATGATCTGCTGGTGACTGAGAATGGCTATGAGGTTTTAACCCAGGCAGTACCAAAGCAGATCAGCGATTTGGAATATGCTTAGTTTTTGTATTTTCACTTTTATCTTTTTAAGCGCGATGGTTTGAGCTAGTATTTCTGCATATCTTGTGACAGGTTGGAGCTAGGGTTGATGCTGAACTGGGAATTTCTGTTACAAAAAAAGGGTGATGAATCCTGGCTGCCCTTAGAAGCTGCTTCCGTGGAGATTTTGGAAGGGCAATATCGTTTGGCAGCGCGTTCTAGTCTGCGCCTGGCTCCGATCACAGTTAGTTTGCAATATTACCCCTTTGATTCCAGTCATTCGCCGATCCAAACCAGTCAAGTCAAAAATTCTAATTCTGATGGATTACTGATTGCGCTCACTTATACCCACCTTACAGCTGGAATTTGGCAGATTGGTTGCAGTTTAGGAAATTCTGCCCTAGCGAAGTTGCAGTTTGATGTTTCGCCCTTAAGCTTTGATGCGGAGGCGCTTGATTCGGCAAGTTTTGAATCTGAAATTTATAAATCTGAAGCAACTGACCAACCTGAGCTAAATTCAGGATTTGACCGAGGATTAAATCTAGTTGAATCAAAAAATCAAGTAGAACCAGATTTGACATCCATTCCCACTTCTGCTGAGCTTTTAGAACCGATTGAAACCTCAACTCCAAATTTAGCAGATGGACTTCAGGCTTCTGAACAAGCAGCAAATCAGATTTTTGGCGAGGTTTCGCAGCTTTTAGCGGATGAATCCAAAGAAAAGGTGCTGCCCCATGCACTTTTACAACTCGAACAATATCAATTTGTGCTTGAGTTTGGACAAATATTGGAGATTAGTGGTACAGCCGAAATTTTGGCTGATTTGGAAGTTACCCTCAACATTCCCCAAGAGATGCGAACGGTATTGAAGCAAAAATTTCCGCAAAAAATTTCTTTGAAAGGCGATCGCTCTCCCTATTCTTTTAATTTAGAAATCGAATTACCGCCACAAAATGGAGTACTGGTTGGTACTGTGCAGTTAATTCCAGCAGATTTAAGCCTTGATTTGAATGAACACATTACTTATCAAGCGATTTCTGTTACCTTTTTCCCAAGTAGCACTGATTTAGCTCCTGATCCCCTAGATCCTTCAACTCAATCTCGTTCTATTCAAACTCGCTCAGTCAGTCTTCCTTCTTTTTCTTCGCCCTTGGGAAAATTTGAAGAATTAACAAACACTGCTTCTACCGAACATTTAGCTGAAGCTGAAGTTCTCTTCAATTTTTTAATGCCTTCTGAGCGCCCTAGCGATCGCTTATTTGATAAACTGCAACAATTTTTCCCCACTACTGATGCTTACGGATCTCAACTTGAATCTCTCTACCAAGACATTGATCAGATTTTGGCGGAACCCATGCACAAAATAGAATCTATTCCGTCAACTCCATCACAGCCTCAACCTTTAGTTTCTCCCCTTACTTCTACTCAAATTATTCAACCATTAGCTTCTCAAGCTCAAGCTGGGCAAGCTCAAATTCTCCAGTCTCAAGTTTCCCAACCAGCACCCCAACCGCCGCAAATTATTACCGCTCTGCCTCGTCATCAATCTCTGCCAGTCCCAACCTTACAGACAGAGACTACTGAAGTAACTGCAGGCTATCCTTTGGTAATGATGATTGAATTGCCAGCGATCGCTAACGGGTTTGCGGTCAAACTATGGGCAAAGGATTTTCAAACTCGCCAAATGCTGGATGGACCACGTTGGTTAATGGACTTCAAACCTATAAACGGGATCTTGCAAGCTACTACCCAAATTACCATTCCTTTGGGAACTCTAGAGGTTCTATTTGAAGCGGTAACGGTTGAATTGCAAAGCCAGAGAGAGAGCTATAAAGCGAAACTTAGTCTAACTGTGATTCCGCCCAACTTAGACCCAAATTCTAACTTTTCGTGGTTAAGCGCATAGACTTAAGCTTGAAATTGATAGCGTAGGAAGAGATGATTTTCGGTGGTGTAGCAAGATCTTAACTGGAGATTGCGTAGCTGGATAAAACCATGCCCTTCTCCTCCTAAAACTGTAGAGTTTCCCTTACCGCCTACTAGATGAGGAGAAATAGTAATAAAAAACTCATCGGCACATTTCTGATCAATTAAAGCATAGTTGAAACTTGCTCCTGCTTCGATTAATAGTCTTTTAATGCCGAACTCACTGTAGAGAAGTGCGATCATTTCGCCTAAATTCAATTGATCTGTTTCGGGATTTGGTGGAAACTGCCTCACTTGCGATCGCGCTTCGAGTTCGGTTAATTTTGCTTGAGAAATATCGGCTCCTACCAAAACCAAGCGTAGCTCCTTTGCTGCCTGCCAAAAACGATGATCTAAGGGAAGATCGCCATTTCTACTCACTACAATTCCCAATGGTTGAGGATTGCTAAAGTTCTTTAATCGTTCTGCCATCAATTCCGCAGAAACTGTGGGAATGAAGGGATCGACTCGCAAAGTATTCCCTCCAACCAATACGCCATCAACTTGAGAACGTAACTGATTCATTAATTTTCGATCAATCGGAGAACCCAAGCCTTCTAAGCCAGAGCCATTAGTAGTAGTCTTCCCATCTACACTCGAAACCATATTAAAAATGATGTAAGGACGAGTGCGATCGCGCCAAGGTTTTCCAGTAGTAGGCAGGGCTAATTCGGTAAAGTTATAGATTAATGCTGGTACTAATTGTGGCGTGCTAAATGTCATGCTGATCCCTCGCTCAAGAACTTCTATCTAGCATAGGCGATCCTGAATGCAAGTAAATCCTTAATTGTTCAGTAAAGATGTTGAGCATAGCAGTTAAAATATTAAAAAAAGTTTTTTCAAAGAATGATTAGGTTCGTAGCCCTACAATGGGCTTTAGATCATATACATTAAAGCTTTAAGTTTACTTTGTTAGTTACAATTACATATGACAGGAACAATACTATGCTAGTTTTTCAAGAAATAATTGATTCTATCGAGAATCTGTCAATGGAAGACCAAGATTACCTATTTGAGTTAATCCAAAATCGACGGATAAAAAATCAACGGGCTAAAATTTTGATTAATGCTCAAGAAGTAAGCCAGGCTTTTAAGAATGGGACAGCAAGGAGAGGCTCTGTAGAAGATTTGATGAGTGACCTATTGAGGGAAGAAGATGATAGAAGTAGTTTGGAGTAATGGTTTTAAGCGATCTTTCAAGAGGATTACCAAAAGAAATCCACAATTACAAGCTCAAATTATCAAAAGTCTAAGACTTTTAGCCGAAAATCCATTTTCCCCATCTTTAAACTCTCACAAATTAGGAGGAAATCTATCTGGTTTTGGTCGTGTATGGTTAATTATGATTGTAGGATCATTTTTAATTTTTCTGAGGATGAGAAGTTATTAGAAATGGTGATCTTATTAATCGATGTCGGCAACCATGACGAAATTTATTAAGCATCATCTCGCTGTTAGGTAAAGTCAAAAACTACAGGCGATGTCCAGCTTGGCGAATCTGTTGAATGAAGAACTCTTCCAAGGTTTTGCGCGACTCTTGCAAGCTAATTAAATGAGCATCTGTATCCGCTAAAAAGCCGACAAACTGCTGAGGACTAACCTTCAATTGACCATGCCAAATTTTTCCCTGAAAATCTAAATCGCTCAGCCAATTTTGTAACTGCTCAGGATTGCCACCTGTGCCTTTGGCTTGATAGGTTTGATCGCTGCCCAATAGTTGATCTAGGGAACCCGAGCAAATTAAATCGCCCTTATTCAAAATGCCGATCCGATCGCAGATAATTTCGACATCCGCCAAAATATGGGTGTTAAAAAATACGGTTTTGCCCTGTTGCTTGAGCTTGAGAATTACTTCGCGAATTTGGTAGCGCCCGACTGGATCTAGTCCCGACATTGGTTCATCTAAGAAGATCAAGTCAGGATCGTTGATCAATGCCTGGGCTAAGCCTACCCTCTGCACCATCCCTTTTGAATATTGGCGCAATTGTTTCTTCCGAGCAGCAGACTGGGGCAATCCTACAAGATCCAGAAGTTCGGCAATTCTTTGACGGCGCTTCACGGGTTCGATCCCAAACAAACTACCAATAAAATCTAATAATTCCCAGCCAGTTAGATAGTCATAGTAGTAAGCATTTTCGGGCAGGAAGCCAATCCTTTGCTTGGTGGAGCGATCGCCCAGAGGTTGACCCAAGAGAGTACCATGTCCAGCAGTTGGGCGGATAATTCCCAATAACAGTTTGAGCAGAGTAGTTTTGCCTGCGCCATTTGGTCCCAAGATCCCGAAGGTTTCACCAGGATAAACGGCTAGGGTACAGTTCTGTAAAGAGCTAATTTTTTGATTCATCCAAAAACCAGACTTGTAAGTCTTGCTGAGGTTTTCGGCGGAAATAATCGGCGTAGATTTATCTACTTCAGCCTGACTTAGCCAAACTGATTGACCAGATTGAACGGGCTGATCGGTCGAGGGATCGTTTGGTTCGGTCGAGGGTTCTTCAGCAGACCGATGAAGCTCAGATTCCATTTAGGATGCGCGGAACAATTGCCTTTTTATTTTGCCATGTTTTTGCCAGGATATTGCTTAGAGCAGAGCGCAATCCACCAAAATCTCTGGATATGGTAGTAGGACTTTTACCCAAGCGCCATTAGTTTCAGGATGATTACAGATCTGAATTTCGCCCCCGTGGGCTTTTACAATTTGCTCTACAATTGCCAAACCTAAGCCGCTGCCGCCTGGTTCATTGCTAGTACGCGATCGCGATCGATCCACCCGATAAAACCGCTCATATATATATGGCAGAGCATCTTCAGGGAAGCCTTCACCTGAATCAATTACTTCAAGTTGCCACATTTGCTCCGCACTAAAAGTAAGTTTGACTAAGATGATTTGCAAAGTTGGGCTGTGTTTAATCCCATTGTCAAGCAGATTAAGCAGCACGCGATAGATTCTTGATTCATCGCCTCGAACTTTTGCCTGGGGTAATCCTTCATAGACCAACTTGATTTTTTTGCGCGCGGCTAGAGGTTCTAGACTTGCCCAGGCACTGTGAATCACCTCCACCAGATCAAAATCAGTAAAACTCAGCGTAACTGCACCATCTAATTTGCTCAAATCCAGCAGGTCTTCTACTAGATTGCTAAGCCGTAAAACTTCCTTGAGTAAACGCTCAATCCAGCCTCGTTCGGCGAGTTCTACCTTTTGATAAACCGTCTCAGCTAACAAACGAATGGAAGTTAAGGGAGTTTTAAGCTCATGGGATAGATCCGAAGCCCAGCGATCGCGTTGTTGGATTAATAAAAATTCTTGAGCATAGCTTTCAATAAAAATACCAACGTGTTGATTTCTCAGCCAAAGGCTATAACCGCGCAGGGGCAGGTCGGCTGATTGCACGGGATAAAGTGGATCGGGATTCACCCGCCGAAAGATCCATTCCTGCCGAAGCGATCGCTGTTGCTTACGGGTTTGTTCAATTAATTGATCTAACTCATAGGAGCGCACCAATTGTAGTAAAAGTCTTGGTTCGGTGGCGCTAAGTTCCCAATTAGCCAGGTTAAGCAGATCACTAAGCTTTTGATTGCACCAAAATAGACGGTTTTCGGCATCTACCTCTAAATAACCAATCGGGGCTAGGTTGAGAACCTGCTGCCAAGCATCGGTTGAATTTGACTCACTGATAGAATTGGGCAGATAGCTTTGGGGCAGAAATCTGACCGTGGAACCAAGATAATCCTTACGGCGGTTAGAGAGTAATAGACGCGATCGCTTATCCGATTTCCCCTGTTTGTCTAGCCCCGACTTGATTATGCGGTTTACAAAAATTCGTGAGACCCAGTAGCCGCATAATAGTAAGATGCCTACTGCCAAACCTAGCGTAAACCAAAGTAGTTGCAAAGGTTGGACTCCCGTATTTTCCGTCTCAATTTTAGTCTAAGACAAAAAACTATTAGAGTTTGACTAAATTTCCTGATTTTCTACCTCACTCCTCACCTCATTTTTCAATAGTGGTCTTGAAGCATGAAACGCTATTACCTGATTGCTTACCTACATCTTCGCCAAAATTGCTGATGTTCTCAATCCTTTGGCAATTAAATCAGTAGTAATTACCTCCAGATGAGGCTTTGCACCTACTAGGTATTCAGTTCTTGTTTGATTCCAATCAGTTGCACAAGCACCTAAATCTTGACGAGTATTGGCTGAGAACCAACCTGCCAGAAATCCCGCTTCTACACTAAAAGACTTTGAGTCGCTTTGGGCTTTGGGAGCAGAAATACTGGAATTCTCGATTGTGACCAGAAGCAGACCATGCTTAGCATAACTAAAATCAACCGTGAAATTTCCTAAACCATGGACGCTCCAAAGTTGTCTAACTATGGCAAAAAACTCGGCGGCATTCATCTGGGAAATAGAATTCTCATAGTAGACTTCTATCTCTTTTCTAACTCGCTCATAAAAAGATTTACCCCAGCTAAAGCCAAAGGTGTAGAAAGCCATAGAAGCTGCTTCACCCGCCTCAGAGATTAAGGTCTGATGAATACTTTGGATCAGCAGTTCTGGAATCGCAATTAAGCGTTTACCCTGGCGTGAAGATAGCAGCCCTGTGGCAGAATCAGCCTTTAGGTAAGATTTGGGATTGAAGTAGTTGGCAGGAATTGAATCCTTGCGGGTTTCAGTAAATCTCATGATCGCATCTCCTATAATCGAAATCAGTAATACATCCGTAATTCACAATAATTGCTGTAAAGCAATAAGAAATTCTAACTAGAGGAGTAAATGATTTTATTCAATCCTCCTCAATCAAATCAGATCAAATTAAATTCACTTACCGCTCATCATTTCGTGGGCCATCTTCAAGTAAGGGCTGAAAAGTTCTGATTGTTCTTTGGGCAATTGAGACTGAAGTGCTTGCCAAATGAATTTGTAGCCGTGATAGTTAAGCTGCATGGAAAGGAAAATATTTTGTTGCCAATAAAGCACCCGATCCTTCAACATTTCTCGGTCTTCTAGCAGCATGGCAAGCGCGCAGCAACGTAGTCCAAGGGTCATGTCTCGTTGACACCGATCAACTCCCAAAGTATCCATGGGTTTGGCGGTAAAGCGATCGCCAGTTCTCATCGCTTCTACAGCTTGGCTGATGATTTCGGTTTCGTGGGCTTGAACTTGGTTGTAAGCATCTTTCCGAGCTTGCCATGAAGATAGGGCATTGTCCAATAAACGCAGATCTTGAGCGCTGACATAGTTGCCATCAGCACGTTCTACCACATTCTCTAGTAAAGTAATCATAGTTTTGTTCCTTTTTAAAAATGATTTAAAATGAGTGGACTAATACTCCCTTCTTACTATAAAAAAATAGTTAGTTGAAGTGGGGTTAAGGGGTGAAACCCCTTAGTGGGGGCGGAGCCCCCACACCCCCTAACACCAGTAATCTTTAGCTGGGAAGAGAGTAATAATTGAGAATTGAGTTACTGAAGTTTAAGACTAGGGAAAAGCACTATCTAAAATGCTTAATCACTGCCTAGTCTTTGCCTAATCCCAGTCAATCTGCTCTCTTACAGAAGCAACAGTTTTAGGAGCTTGCTTGGGAAACTGCCACTGCACTTTAGCCATTAACTCTTGAACAGTTAAAGTCTGAGCTTGGCGAAACTTGTCTATTCCCAAAAGCGGTGGGCTGTGCATAGGAGAAGTGGAGATCGATTTAGCTCTTCTACCCTGTTTAGGGAGTAAAAGCCGCTTGAGCCAACGGTTCAGACTACCCAAAATCCCCTTGAACCAACTAATTAAAA
The DNA here is from genome assembly GCA_038246525.1 of Pseudanabaenales cyanobacterium. GTDB lineage: Bacteria > Cyanobacteriota > Cyanobacteriia > Pseudanabaenales > Pseudanabaenaceae > JANRLH01. The sequence goes on along the minus strand of JBBRVV010000004.1, from coordinate 6,267 downwards.
CTTGAGGAAATCTTAAATTCTTTTTCATTACTTTTGCCTATACTTATTTTCTTAGTTAAGATATTTTCAGTCAAGTAATCGGGTGAATCTTAATTGCTATGCTTCACTAATAATTCAACTTCAGATGGAGTCTCTTCTGAGATCAAGCGGCTTTCGATATCCGACAGAGTTGCACCAGATGACATCCAAAATTCGGTAGCCCGAATGCGCTTTTCAGAACCAATTAAGAACCGACAAAACTCATTTCCCATTGCGTAACATTGGACTTCGGTACTGCTGAGATTTTTCTCGAACACTACACTAAAGAATCCTGAGAGCAATCCAGCATAGAGATGACAGACGGGCTTGCCTACCTGACCAAGTGATTTGGCAACTGCTGAATCAAACAGATCAACAAAAATATAGCCATCTTTGAGCGAGTTCATATCTAAACCCCATCTTCCCCAACCTTGAGCAGTGAGCGCCCACCACCAAGTTTCCATTGCAAACGATAGATTGGCAGATTGAAGCGTTAAACCATATTGGTCTTGAAACCAACCTGCGAATGCGATCGCATCTTGTTTTCCCCAATTTTGACCAATCGTATACATCAACCAACCTGCGGCATCTCCCACTTCATGCTCTAAACCTTTGAGCAGAGAAATGATAAAATCTTCGCCTGCCAGAGAATTGCGCTGTTGGTTATAGTCTTTAATCTCTCCATTCTGCATATCAAAATTGAAGAAGGTATTGCGACTGTAGTGACACACTTTCCATACAGAGGGCATGGCTACAGGTGGAGTTGCAAAGGTTCTAATCTCAGTCATGGCTAATTTCTCCTTTTTGAAGTACGCGACAATAAAACACCCATTTCTTTCTCAAACTCTTTATTCACGGCTTGCATCTTTTCTAAGGCAGTCCGTAGAATTAGCTTCCCCTCATCCACCAAGATCTCTCCAGTAAATGGATGGATTAGAGATTGCTGCGCCCGCTTGCCGACCAGGGATTCTAGCTCTGCTTCAGAGCCTAAATATTTACCCTTGGGCATAGTCAGAACTACGCCTTGATCTATCACTTTGCATTGACAAGCCAGGCGAGCATTGGCTTGATCGATTTTCATCATGCTCAAAGTCATTAGTTCTTGGTCGGTAGGTGGAGTGAGGCATTCCATTCCAGCTTCAACAAAAACATGACAAGTAGCACAACGACCCTGACCACCACAAGCTTTAAGTACTGGCACTTGATTGCCGATTAAAATACTTAGTAACTTAGTCCCTCTTGGAGTTGAAGTCATTTTGCCATCAATCTTCAGACCAATATAGGTTTCGGTTTCCTGCAGATCGGGGACAGCGAAAGTTAATGCTTGTTTTTGGGCCCGAATCACGCTGGTAATGTTCTGAACTACGCGCACTAAGTCATCACGATTAGCTGGATCGCTACTGACTACATCACCAAATCCTTTTTCTGATACCCATTGACGATAGAAATCGGGAATAGTTAAATCATGAGAAACCAGGATGATTGGTAAATGTTCCCATTCTTTGCGACAGAGACGACAAATCTCAAAACAACTGCCTTGATCGACATTTCCTAGAATCAGTAAGTCAACTGCACCTGATGAGAGGGTTTGAATTAACTCTGGATATTCGGCACAGGGATAAATTACCCATTTACCGATGCTTTCCATCGTTTCTAGTAAGAGCGACAAATGCTTAGAATTGGATTCGGCAATCACAATTCGCATGATGGCATTATTTTGGGAGGAAGACTCTTTCGTAATTTGTACGGGCGGAGGATCGGTCTTTGACTTGGGGTTGTTGAATTCAGTCATGATGATTACCTGAGTAGATATATAGAAGGACTTAGGCAGCGATCGCTAAAAATTTAGTGTTATTAGACTGAGGAGTAGGAGGGCTGCGGCGATTACGTTCACTCAAAATCATCTGAGTAATTAAATCAACTGGCACAGCATGGCATAGTAAATAGCCTTGATAAGCATCACATCCTAAAAAAGTTACGGCTTCGAGTTGTGGCAGAGTTTCTACTCCTTCTGCGATTACTTTCTTGCCGAGTTTGAATGCCAGATCTACAATTGATTCCAGAATAATATTGATTGAATGCTTACGTTCGGAATGTTCACTGGTTAAATCTTGAATGAATTTCTTGTCAATCTTAATTGCATGGCTAGGAAGTTCAGTTAGGTATTCTAGGCAGCTATAGCTGGTACAAAAATCATCTAGGGCGATTGTGACACCTATGCAATGGAGATGATTGAGGACAAATTGGATTCCACTCATATCGCTAATTGCAAAACTTTCAGTTACTTCAATGCCAAACCAAGCGGGAGAAATTTGATATGTTTGGATTAATTCCTCGATTAGATTTACGCATTCTGGCTCTTGCAAATAGCGAGCAGAAAAATTGAGATAAACTGGTAAAGAGATGCCAAGCTGTTGCCAGGTGAGGATTTGTTTGAAGGCTGTGATTGTCAGCCACCGATGGAATTTGGCAATTAAGCGGATATCTGAATGCTCCAGAATATTGATGAAGTAAGAGGTATCTACTTGGCCTAAAGTTTCTGATTGCCAGCGAACTAGAGCCTCTAATCCTGAGATTTCTCCAGAACTTAAGCTGCTTTGGGGTTGATAGTGCAGAACCATCTCGCCATTATCAATTGCTGCTTCTATCTGTTGGACGGTGACTTCACTTTTCATGGCTTTTCTGCAACCTGATTGCTTATGAAAGTCAGAATAGAACAGACTTATTTTCTAGTCTTATCTATTCTTGTCAAATTAGTCTATTCTTGACATCAATTTTGGATTTGAAGAAATGTTGCGAATGTTACAGAGAAATACTCCGATATGCTTTAGGCGTAGTGCCTGCAATTTTCAGAAAATGGCGATCTAAATGACTATGGTTGGCAAATCCAGATTGAAGCGCAATATCAGTAATAGATAGATCTAGATTCTTGAGTAAGATTTTTGCTTTCTCTACCCGTTGCCGAATAATATATTGGTAGGGTGAACATCCCATTTCTTGCTGAAAAAACCGACAAAAATAAGAAGGACTCATGGCGATCGCTCCAGCCAAGATCTCTAAACTGATATTTTGATCTAGATGGTCTTGAATATAAATTACTGTCGATTTGAGGCGATAGCTAACTTCAGGTTTTTCTGGCTCTGGCGCTATTTTGTGATTTTGGTAAGTAGAAAGGGCGATCGTAATTGAAGATAATAGTTGTTCACGCCGAAAAGGCTTGATTACATAACCCATCGGACTTGTGGCTTGGGCCCGCTTTAGGGTATCGGCATCGGAAAAAGCGGTAAGGTAAATTACGGGAATGGCATAGAAAGATAAAATATGCTCGCCTACATCAATTCCATCTAACTCACCTTTGATCCGAATATCTAGCAGCACTAAGTCTGGTGAAAATTCAATAATTTTTTGAATCGCAGTTTTACCATCAGAGGCGATCGCTGGAACTTCATAGCCCTCATCTCGCAGCAGTTGGGCAATATCTTGAGCCACTAGGCGCTCATCTTCAACAATTACTATTTGCTTACTCATGTTAGCCATTTAGACTGGTTCAGGATCGATTCCCAATTCTTTTAATTTAGCCGCTAGTAGGTCAGCCCGTTGGCGTTCTTGTTCGGCACGTTGATGTTCCAAATTTGCCCTCTGCTGCTCTAGCTCTGCTTGCTCAAAGCCCCACAAAAGTAAATTTCCTGAAACATCCCACCACCGTAGCCAGTGGATCTGATTACCCAAGCGATCGCCAAACCATACTCCTAAAAATAGCTCTAATTCAGGAATCCAAAATCTTCCTTGGGCATCAGCGATTTGTGAAACATAGGTGCCATTCTTTAGACATCTGACTTCTAGACTGGACTCGTAAGGGTCATAGGTGACGTAGGTAGGCACTTGCAGGATTTGTTCGTAGAAATAAAACTTGCCAAGTGGAGGAGTTGAGCGCATGGATAACTCTCCGCCATCCATATCTGAGAAAAATTCCATCACCACGGCTACAGGTTCACCTTCAAGATGTTGAGAATAGCTTCGCCGCACGGCTCCTGCTTTTCCTATAGAGGCTTTGGGGTAAACCTTTGGCACATATAACCAGTCGGGAGCCTTAACTATAATTTTTTGATTGACCGTTGCGACTAAGCCAAAGTTAGAGACAATCAACATTTCTGGTTTGATCAGGTGCTGGAGTGCATCAGTCAGAGCCGCCGCCAGTAGGGGTTGGTGATTATTTTCCACAGGATCATCGGGTAGCACGTAGTCTGAAGGTAGAGCTTCCCAGGTGACGCAGGGGGATTTGATTGGAGTAGCAACCATGATATTTCTAAATCAATGCCATGAATTCACTGGATTATCATAACATTTAGACAGGATGCTGACCTACTGGGAAAGTAATATGAAAGGTAGTGCCATCTGAGCGATCGCATTCAACTTCTCCTTCTAATTGATCGGTAAGGCTATATACCAATTGCATTCCTAAACTATCGGTATGCTCAAGATCAAGATCTTCAGAAATACCCACACCATTATCTGTAACTTTCAACTCAAAAGCATGATCTAACTGAGCTAGAGCAACATTAATCTTGCCATAGCCACTTGGGAAAGCATATTTGAGCGCATTAGAGACTAATTCATTGATGATTAAGCCTAATGGAATAGATTGATCTAAAGGTAGAAATATATCCTGTACCTCTATATCTAGTTGAACTAAGTCAGAATTAATGCCGTAGCACTGAAAGAGATTGCTAGTTAAATTAGCGATATATCCATAGAAATCAATGTTTGCTAAATCATTACTGCGATGCAGTTGATCATGAATTAGTGCCATAGACTGAATCCGAGTTTGATACTCTTCGCACAGCACTTTGACTTCGGGTGTGGTTTTGCGAAACTGGAGCCGCAACAGGCTAGACATCACCTGGAGATTATTTTTCACCCGATGGTGAATTTCTTTCAACAAAATCTCTTTCTGACTTAATTCACTTCTAATTCTCAAATACAGCTTTTCTTTTTGAGCGGAAATGCCAATTTGGGTACCTATTTGTTTGATTAGATTGATTTCATGCGGCAGCCACACTCTAGGAGCATGGCATTGATGTACCAGTAATAATCCCCATAACTTACCAGAGTGGATAATTGGTACTGCTAGATTTGATCTAATTTGAAAACGATCCAATAAATTAGCATAGCAGGGCGTAATTTCGGCAGTTTGGACATCTTCAAGAATGGTGACCTTACCGTTTAGATATTGTTCGCACAAATTGGTAGTGGCAAAACAAGTATCACTAATAACATTATCCAAAATTGAGAGATTAGGATCACTTACTGCTTCTTTAACTACTTTACCATTGCCATCTGCACCAATTTGAAAGATCAAAACCCGATCGCTTTCTAATAGTTTTTGGACTTTTTGTAAGTTTATATCTAAAACTCGATCTAAGTTGAAAGATTGGTTAATTGAAATTGTGATCTCGGAAAGCAGGCGATCGGCGGCGGCTTTTTTGTTAATTACTTGCTCTAGTAGATTACGGCTAGAAAGTTCGCTGGCTACCAGTTGATAAAGGCTTGCTTGTTAAATAGCGATCGCTAATTGATTTGCTACTTGTTGTAATAAATCGGCTTCTTCGGGTTGCCATGAGCGATATTCACCGCAGGAATGCACCACTAATAATCCCCAAAGTTGAGAATTTTGTCTTTGCCAGCGCTTATTTTGATTGGAGACAGCAGCAGGTTGAACACTTTGAATAATTGGCGCGACAATTTTTGATTTGACCTTTGCCTCAATCATAAATTCTAAGAGGCAATCTCCCCATTGATCTTGAGTCACATCATCGACCATCCGAGGCTTAGATTCAATGTAATATTCAAAACCTGCTTTTGAAAAATGTTCATCTCGCCAATTCATCCTAAGTATGGACGGATATTCTGGTTTAACGATTTCTTTCACAACTTGACTGACCCCATTGGTAAATAGCTGGAAAATAATGACGCGATCGCCTTTCAATAAATTATTAACCTCGTTGACGGCGGTAGTGAGAACCTCGTCTAAATCTAGGGATTGGCGAATTTGCTGCGTAATTTTTGTAATAAGATTTTGTCGTTCAAACTGCTGATTTAAAGCTTCTTCCGTTTGTTTTCGCTCGGTAACATCCTCTACACCTGCCACAAAATGGATGGGGCTGCCATCTTCATTTCTGATAATACCATCTCGAGCAATGGCATTGATTATTTTGCCGCTTTTATGAATGTATTGCTTTTCGATTTGAC
>JBBRVV010000003.1:0-23815 GCA_038246525.1 Pseudanabaenales cyanobacterium | reverse complement strand
TAGTTAATCACGAAGGCTAATTATCAAGTGCTAATCACCTAAAGTTATTTACTAGAGTTATTTTGAAGATGCTAATCGGCAAGCAACGTACCTATCACGACCCACTGCATGGCGCAATTACCTTAGATTCGAGCGATCGCCAAGAAGCGCTTTTAATCAAACTGGTCGATAGCCCTGAATTTCAACGTCTCCGCCGCATTCGTCAACTAGATGTCGCCAGCTTTACTTTTCATGGGGCAGAGGGTTCACGCTTTACTCACTCCCTGGGGGTAATGTACCTAGTGCGCCGTGCCTTTGATCGTCTTGCCCAAAAATATCCGATCCTCTCACCTCATCGAGCAGTTGTAATGGCGGCGGGATTATTACACGATGTGGGGCATAGTGCTTTTAGTCATGCAGGGGAGGAAATTTTTCACAGCAACCACGAGCTTTGGACACAGAGACTAATTCTGGAGTCCAGCCTGCTGCCAATTTTGCAAGATTATGATCCGAAATTGCCCCAAGCATTAATTCAGGTGCTTACTAAAACCTACCCTGTGCCCTTGGTTACACAATTGGTATCTAGTCAATTAGACTGCGATCGCTTAGATTATTTGCAACGAGACGGTTATTTCACTGGCGCAAAATATGGACAGTTAGATCTAGATCGAATCCTGATGGCAATGGACTATGACCAAGTAAGCCAAAAATTGGTGGTGACAAAAAAGGGTTTAGTCGCGATCGAGCATTATTTAATGGTGCGCTACTTTATGTATCTTCAGGTTTATAACCATCCCAAAAATTTGGCAGCTAGGTATGTTTTGCAAAAGATTTTCACTAGAGTAAGGGATTTAATTAAGCAAAATAGCCCACCTGCAATGGATGATACGGTTAAAGCCTGGTTCTATTGCGCAAATGACGAGCTTAGTAGTGCAGAATATTTAGCCGCAGATGATGTGCTTTTTACCTACCACATTCAGCTTTGGCGCAAAAGTAATGATTTAGTTTTAGCTGATCTTGCGCGACGTTTCTTAGACCGAGATCTATTCAAAACCAAGGACATTAGTAACTTGAGTGCAGCAGAAATCGAACAACAAAAAAGCCAGCTAACGAAGGAATTGAAACAGCGTAAACTTCCCTTAGAGTATTATTTTGGCACTGTTCAAGCCCTAACCAAAGGATATACGCTTTACCCTCAGCGTAAAGATGGAAATTTAGAAACAGGCATTCTCAATGGTCAGGAAATTGAGATTAAAACGGAGAAGGGATTGGAAAAGATTACCGCTCTTTCCCCTTTAGTCGCAACTATTAGTCAACCTATTCATAAAGTATGGTTAGTTTATCCTGGATAAGAATTTTAGAGATTATGCCCTGATCGATTGGGCGCAAGGTTTGACTATTTGCAGCAGTTTTCAGATAAGATAAAGCATATCTTCTAGTGCCAAAAATAAGCCCCGTGAACGACTCCCCAACCCTGCAAACAATCGATCAAAAACTAGAGCATATTGTCTCGATTATGGTGCAGATCGCCGATGAACAGGCTGAATTTAGGCGTGAGATCAATCGGTCATTTAAAGAGTCGGATGAGAGGCTAACAAGGATTGAAGCGATTACTGAAGGGCAGTCTCGAGCTATTGAGCGACAAGAGTTTGTAACTGAGCGACAAGAGTTTGTAACTGAGCGACAGGCGGCAGTAGCTGAACGACAGGCAATAGTGGCAGAACAACAAGCAGAAAGTGTGAGAATGCTAATCCAAATGCTGAATCAGAAGCAAGCTTAGTTAGTCTTAATATTAAGTATTATTTTATCTTTACTATCTTATCTTTACCCAGTTGCCCATGAAAGAAAAATCTATAGTTGAAATGGCTAGATCGCTTTTTTATGAGAAAGCCTTAGTTAAGTTGAATGGAGAGTATGTGGGAGCGGTAGCTTCAATTTCCCAGGATCCAAATTCGACCGACTTAAACTATAACGAGATTTTTATTCGCGATAACGTGCCAGTGATGATATATCTCCTGGTTGAGGGGAAGTATGAGATTGTGCGACATTTTTTGAATACCTGTCTGAAGTTGCAAAGCACTCAGTTTCAAACCCCTGGTATTTTTCCGACCAGTTTTACCGAAATAGAAGGGAAGTTGGTAGCTGATTATGGACAGCGCGCGATTGGCAGAGTTAGCTCAGTGGATGCCAGCTTGTGGTGGCCGATCTTAGCTTATATCTATGTCCAACGTTCGGGCGATCGCACTTGGGTAGGCAGTACAGAAGTCCAAATTGGCATCCAAAAGTTTCTCAATCTAATTCTACATCCCGCTTTCACTGATGCTCCTACGCTGTTTGTGCCCGATGGAGCATTTATGATTGATCGAGCTTTAGATGTGTGGGGAAATCCCTTAGAAATCCAAACTCTTCTCTATGGTGCGCTGCTTAGTTCAGTTGGATTAATTCAAATTGATTTAATCCAAAAGGGCTGTTTAGATGCTGAATCTAAGGTGATTAGTTCTAGCCCTGAGAATTCTTTTGAATCCCAACAAATCTATCAAAGCACCTACGCGATCGCTTGGGTGACTAGGCTGAGAACTTATATACTCAAGCAATATTGGGTGAATTCAAAAATTATTCAAACTATCCGTCGTCATCCCACCGAAGAGTATGGCGATCAAGTATCGAATGAGTTCAATATTCAAACAGAGACCATTCCCCATTGGCTACAAAGTTGGCTGGGAGATCAAGGTGGCTACTTAATTGGCAATATTCGCACAGGTAGACCAGATTTTCGCTTCTTTACCTTGGGAAACTGTTTGGCAGCAATTTTTGATTTGATTAGTCCTGCGCAACAGCGATCGCTCTTCCATTTGATCGATCAAAATCAAACTGACCTCTTTGCCCAAATGCCCTTGCGCATCTGTCATCCGCCCTTAGATAACGATGAATGGCGCAAGAAAACTGGTTATGATCGAAAGAATTTGCCCTGGTGTTATCACAATGCTGGACATTGGCCCTGTCTCTTTTGGTTCTTTGCGATCGCTACTTCCAGACATAAACAACGCTATCCTGGTCAGACGGCAGAAACCGAAATAATTGAGAAGCTGCTGAAAAATAATTATGAATTGTTATTAAAGCGATTACCTCAACAGAATTGGGCGGAATATTTTGATGGGCCGAACGGCGTTTGGATTGGTCAACAGGCAAGACTTTATCAAACTTGGACAATTGTCGGATTTCTCTTGACTCACCATTTTCTCAAAGTAAATCCTGACGATGTAAATATTATGAACTTGCCTAAATTGAAGGGACTATCTATCTTTTAGTTTTGCTTTCCTCTCCACTTCTGCATCACAATTGCAAGCAAGATTAAGATATTGTTACAATAAATTTTTAGCGATTGTACCACCCATGACCTCCACTACTCCCACAACCCAAGCAAACACCGCCAGCTTTAGCCGCAGCGATTGGCAAAAAGGCTACCTCTCGCTCTATACCGAGCATGATTACGCGATCGCTCAGATTTCTGGACAAATCCCCAACCAACTAGAAGGCATCCTCTATCGCAACGGCCCAGGCTTACTCGACCGCAATGGCGAGAACTATGGACATCCCTTTGATGGCGATGGCATGATTTGTGAAATTCGCTTCAGTCAAGGTCAGGCACATTTCCGTAATCGCTTTGTGCAAACCCCAGAATTTCTGGCAGAGCAAGCGGCTGGCAAGGTACTTTATCGTGGTGTATTTGGTACCCAAAAACCTGGAGGATGGCTGGCTAACTGCTTCGATCTGCGTCTCAAGAATATTGCCAATACCAACGTAATTTTTCATAGTGGCAAACTTTTAGCATTATGGGAGGCAGCCCGTCCATACAGCCTTGATCCTAAAACTTTGGATACTCTGGGGATTGAGACTTTTGAAGGTAAATTAGCACCAGGCACTGTCTTTACGGCTCATCCTAAACTTGATCCACTTACGGGCGATTTATGGGGCTTTGGCGTGGAAACTGGACCAAAATCTACAATCATTATTTATCGACTCGATCCCCAAGGCGTTTTGCACCGAGAAGCCCAACATCGAGTACCAGGCTTTAGCTTCCTGCATGACTTTGCCTATACGCCCAACTACAGCATTTTTCTCCAAAATCCAGTCAAATTTAATCCGCTTCCCTTTCTATTTGGCTTAAAAACGGCGGGTGCTTGTCTTGATCTCAAACCCGATGCCCCTAGTCAATTTTTGATCTGCGATCGCTCAGGCAACCTAATTACGCTTGAGACCGAGCCAGGCTTTGTATTCCATCATTGCAATGCCTATGAGCCAGAGCCAGGCAAAATTACGATCGATTCGATCCTCTACGCCACTTATCCCAAGTTGGAGCCAGATTCAGATTTCCGAGTGGTGGACTTTGATCAAGTAGTGCCAGGCAAATTAGTGCGCTTTAAGATTGACTTGAATACCAGTAAAATTGAGCGCCAGCTGCTGCTAGATCGTTCCTGTGAGTTTCCAGCAATTAATCCCAACTATTTGGGTCAGCCTTACCGCTATGCCTATTTGGGAGTGACCGATCGCCCTACTGGAAATGCTCCGCTCCAAGCATTAATTAAGCTAGATTTAGAAACTGGTGAAGAGCAGATTTATAGCCTTGCGCCAAGGGGCTTTATGGGCGAGCCAATCTTTGTGCCTAAGCCTAATGCTACCGCCGAAGATGATGGCTGGATTTTGGTACTAATTTTTAATGCGGCAAGCGATCGCTCTGAGTTATTAATTTTTGAAGCGGCTAATCTTACTCTAACTGCCACGCTCACTCTTAATCATCATGTGCCCTATGGCTTGCATGGCGGCTTTTATCAAAAATAAGTGCATAAAGATTTCTTGCTAAGTTTTTGGCAGTTAGAGATAAAACTTAAAGCTCTAGTATGCTAGAAAAAGTCAACGCTGCCCAATTGGTAATTTTGATTACAAATACTTGATTACATTCAAGTGTAAAACTGTGTAGCAACTCAGGAGGAGAGAAATTGAAAAAAGTAGAAGCTATTATTCGTCCCTTTAAGCTGGATGAAGTAAAAATTGCCTTGGTAAATGCTGGGGTTGTGGGTATGACTGTTTCGGAAGTACGCGGATTTGGTCGCCAAAAAGGTCAAACAGAGCGCTATCGTGGCTCCGAGTACACGGTGGAGTTTTTGCAAAAGCTGAAGGTAGAGATCGTAGTCGAAGACGACCAAGTAGACATGGTAGTTGAAAAAATTATCAGTGCTGCGCGTACAGGCGAGATTGGCGATGGCAAAATCTTCGTTACCAGTGTAGACAAAATTATCCGTATCCGTACTGGAGAAGTAGATTTAGAAGCAGTTTAGGCTTCTTTTACTCTGCTAGATTAGCATTACAATCCTGTGGGGGAGTCTTCTCTCCCTATTTTTTTGGCAAAAAGTCTCTATCTTTACTTTGATCTTATGGAATATGCGATCGACTTTGGCACCAGTAACACCGTAGTAGCTAGGCGAAACTCTACAGGCAAGATTGAAACTGTAAAGCTTCCCTTTAGTATAGCGATCGCTAACCAGCCTAATCTAATTCCCAGCTTAGTTTATGTGGAAAATGCCAGTGAAGACCGAGTAATAGTCGGGCAAAATGTGTGCGATCGCGGACTTGATCAGAAAAATAACAATCGTCTATTTCAAGGATTTAAGCGCGCAATTTGTCAACCTGCTCCTGCTTTCATGCCGATATTAGATGGAAAACAAATCTCTTGTCAAGCGATCGCTACCTATTTCCTCCAACAGATAATTGCGCAACTTCCTGAGGTAGATTCTTTAGTCTTCACTGTGCCAGTAGATAGTTTTGAGCCATATCGATTATGGCTAACCGAGTTTTGCCAAACATCAAATATAAAGCAAATTAGGCTGCTAGATGAGCCAACTGCGGCAGCATTAAATTATAAATTAACAGAAGCTTCCCAAACTCTTCAGAATCTCTTAGTGATTGATTTTGGAGGCGGCACATTAGATTTGGTTTGGGTACAATTAGAGCAAGGAAGTCTAGCAAAATCTGGCGATCGCAACTGGCTGAAATGGGGAAAACGGATCAGCACAATATCCCAAGCCACAGCTAGGGTAATCGCAAAATATGGCATGAACTTGGGTGGAATCGACATTGATCGGTGGATCTTAGATTTTTGGGTAAAGAATCAAGCAATTCCCCGCAATGCTCTCACCATGCGCTTAGCAGAGAGATTAAAGATTTCTCTTTCTATCCAAGATTCAGCTGAAGAAGTCTATTTTGACGATCGCAGTTTCAATTTCTATGAACTCTATTTAAATCGAGAAAACTTGGCTCAAATCTTGGAACAACATCAATTCTTTACCAATTTAGATCAAAGTCTCAATCAAATTCAAGCTCAAGCTGAGCAAAAGGGATTAAAACTAAATCAAATAGATGGAGTGATTTTGGTAGGCGGTTCTTGTCAATTATCTGCTTTGCATACTTGGGTACAATCTTATTTTGCTGCGGAAAAGATTCATAATTATCTGCCCTTTGAAGCGATCGCTCATGGTGCATTATCTCAAGAATGGAAGTTAGAGGATATTCTTTATCATAGTTATGGCGTGCGTTATTGGGACAAAAAATATCAACGACATAGTTGGCATCCTTTGATTGCGGCGGCAACTGCTTATCCACTCATACAACCTGTGGAATTAATTTTGGGTGCTTCAAAAACTGATCAGCCCAGCATTGAATTAGTTATAGGCGAAATTGGCGAAGCCTCAATGGAGGTTCTATTTGAAGAGAATAATTTAATTACGCGCAACCTAGCCCACAGAATAATGGTAGTGCAGCCTTTGAATGATTCTGAAACGAGCAGAGCGATCGCATTTCTAGATCCGCCAGGAAATCCAGGTTCTGATCGGATTAAGGTTAGCTTTCTAATTGATGTTCAATGCACACTTCGCATGACCGTCTTCGATCTACTAACCAAAAAAGTATTAGTAGAAAATCAAGTAGTTATAGAATTAAGGTAACAGAATTATTTGAACTTGTTGCTTAAGCTCAGGTAAATCTTTTTCAAGAATTTTCCATACTAACTTTGTATCTACTCGGAAATACTCATGAACAAGTAAATTACGAAAATCAATTATTTCTTGCCAGGAAACCTGGGGATGTTTTTGATGAGTTTCTTTGGACATTGATCGTGCCGCTTCACCAATTATTTGCAAATGAAGCAGAATCCAGCTTTGAATAAGTTCGTTGCGGCAAAATTCCTCTTTCCCCCTAACTGAGTATTTTTCTATTTTGAAGATTGCTTCTTGAATATCTAGAATTCTTTCTGTATCATTTCTCATAGAATAATTGATTCTTGGAGAATCTGAGCGCGAATTCTTGATTTAAGCCCTTCTTCAGTGACAACATCAACTCTGCTTTTCAGAAAATTCTCTAGATCCTGAATTAGTCCTACAGGGAACCAAGGTGTAACTTTTTCTAGGTCATAATCAATCAAAAAATCTATATCGCTTTCCGAAGTCGATTCACCTCGTGCAACCGAGCCAAAGACCCTCACATTAAATGCTCCATGTTTCGCAGCGATCGCTATGATATCTACTCTATTCTCTTCTAATTGTTTTAACTGCATTTTTGGCATTTACCTCATGATTAATTTTCTTTACTTTTAATTAACCCTAATATTTTAGATGAAGACTTTCGGTTATTAAATGCAGATATAAGGATAGTGGATCAGACTTTTTATAGAACGTGACCTAAATCGCTAGGCTTAAGATCTTTATGAATTACTTTTCCATCTTGGAACCAAATTATCCGCCGTGAATGTCTTGCTACATCAGATTCGTGGGTGACCATTACCACTGTGATTCCTGCGGTATTTAATGCGCCAAATAATTCTATTACTTCTTGAGTAGTGCGTGAATCTAATGCGCCTGTAGGTTCGTCGGCTAGAAGCAAAACTGGCTGATTGACGATCGCTCTTGCAATGGCTACTCTCTGTTGTTGTCCGCCCGAAAGTTGATTGGGCAGATTGTTCAGCCTATTTCCCATGCCTACTTGCTCTAGGGCAGCGATCGCTCTTTCTTTTCGCTCTTTTGGTAGAACATTTGCATACGCCATTGGTAGCATTACATTCTCTGTCGCATTCAATTGAGCTAGGAGATGATATTGCTGAAATACAAAGCCGATTTTGCGATTACGAATTACCGCTAAGCGATCGCTTGAAAGTTGGGCTACATTCTCACCATCTAAAAGATAATTGCCACTGCTGGGTCGATCTAGGCAACCAATAATATTCATGGCAGTGGATTTGCCTGAGCCAGAGGCTCCCATAATTGCGCAATATTCTCCTTGATTAATCTCAAAGCTAACATCATCTAAGGCGGTGACTAAAGTATCTCCCAAGCCATAGATTTTGTTTATGTGATCTAAAGCAATTACTTGTTTTTTTTGCGTTTGGCGTGAAATGGAAGTCTGATCGGCTACTTGCATAAATTCTTTATGAGTTTGGGAAAGCTGAATTCTAGGGATCGTATACAGGTCGGCAATTCAACCCGTTGCGACAGGGCAACCTTATGACCTAATCTATTTTAATCTATTCCCAAGTTAATGAACCTAAATAAAATTATGTTAAAAGGTGTTGCCCGATAGTGGGATAAATTTTCCAATTAAAGAAGCGCCACAAATAAGTAGAATAAGATGAGTTATTTGATAGCTTAATCAAGATGAGTACCTCGGAAATACCAACAGCAGTAATGAATCTTTCAAAAGATGAGCTTGTTAGTTTTGGTGAATGGCTTGATAATTATCAGGAGTCGGTATGGGATAAGCAAATTGAAGAAGATATGAAATTAGGAAGATTGGAATATTTTATTTTAGAAGCCAAGAAAGATTTTAGAGAAGGCAAATGTGGTCAAATCTAATCCATCTCACTACATCTCAATTTTGGCAGTTATATAGTCAATTACCTAAAAATATACAAGAGTTAGCGGACAAAAATTATGAACTTCTTAAAGAGAATCCGAAACATCCATCACTACATTTCAAGAAAGTAGATGTTTTGTAGTCGATCAGAGTGAGTAGAGATTTTAGGGCTTTAGGTTTTGAAGAAGAGGGAATAGTTTGGTTTTGGATACTCCTTTCCCATCATTAAAATAGACTTTGGTGAAATGGGGTTTAGGGGTGAAACCCCTTAGTGGGGGCGTAGCCCCCACACCCCCAACATATATTAATCTTGACTGGGAAGGGAGTAGGGTCACATGAAGAATATGAACAAATTTTGAAAAAGATAAGTAATTAATAACCAGATTTGATTAACCATGCCTGTAAATTTCAATAAACGCCTTAGTCAAGTTGGTATATGGATCACAGTTATTTTTGTGCTGTTAGCTATTTTTACGCCGATTATGCAGGCTTGGCATTGGCTACCCGATCCACAGGAGTTTTTGAGTCATCCAATTCATGCGTCTCCCTCGTCAGAGTATTGGTTTGGCACCGATCAGCAAGGACATGATGTATTTGCGCGGACGATCGCTGGCGTAGTAGTGGCTTGGCAGGTGGTGATTGCTTCGACCTTGATTAGCCTCTTGGTTGGTGTGCCTTTGGGAATGCTCAGTGGTTATCGTGGCGGCTGGCTAGATCGGGTGCTGGTATTTGTGATGGATGGGCTTTATAGTTTGCCTGGATTGCTATTATCGATCGCGATCGCGTTTGTAGTGGGACAAGGAATTTGGAATGCGGCGATCGCCCTGAGTGTAGTGTATATTCCTCAATACTTTCGGGTAATTCGCAACCAAACCGTAAGCGTCAAAACTGAAGTATATATTGAAGCTGCTCAAGCGATCGGCGCTGACACCTGGACGATTCTGACACGTTATTTAGCTCAGAACGTAATTCAAAGTTTGCCAGTTTTATTTAGTTTGAATGCTGCAGATGCGATTCTGACTTTAGCTGGGCTGGGCTTTCTGGGCTTGGGTGTGCCCGAAAACGTGCCTGAGTGGGGACATGACTTAAAGCAAGCCTTAGATGCCCTTTCGACAGGAGAGAATATCTGGTGGACTACGGTTTTCCCTGGCTTAGCGATTACTCTAATGGTGACGGGACTTTCTTTAATTAGTGAAGGAATTGAACAAAACTGAGTTGAAAATTAGCATAATAAAAAAGCAAACCCAAAATAATGAGCTTGCCTTTAAATAATTATTCCTGACTATCTATTATCTAAATTATTTGGGTCGCAGGGCGAAGCCCCGCAATGGGTTTTAAAGATTTTCTACTTTGAAGACTTAACTTCGGTTACATCTAATTAAAAATTAAAAAACCTGTTCAATTTCGCTAATATCAGGAATTGTTTCTCTCAGCTTGCGTTCAATCCCCATCCGCAGAGTCATGGCTGAACTAGGGCAAGAGCCACAAGCACCCTGTAAACGCAGTTTTACAACAGGACCTTCAATTTCTACTAATTCTACATTGCCACCATCAGCCATTAGGTAAGGGCGCAATTCATCCAGCACAGTTTCTACGTTTTCTAAAGTTAAAGCTAAACTCATAGTTAATTTACTTAGTCAAATTTACTAAGTTTTAGTAATCTAAACAACTATTTATAATCTACTCTAATTTCACTAAGAATTTACTAAGTGATAATCTACTAATTGAAAATTAACTAAGTGAAATGGTATAACCCTAACCCACTTATATCTGAGATGCGCAAAGCTATAGGATAACTGAAAGATTACTGACGAGAAGCTACTTTCTCAAAGTCGGCTTGGGTTTTTTGTAGCATAATGCTGCGGCTATCGCGTCCCATGATTTCTTGATTTAGGTGAGGTACGAGGTTGCGTGCCTGTAAAGCCATGTGTAGTTGTAAATGGGCTACATAATCGCTTAAAGCTTCTTGTTCGTTGTGTAATTGCTGCGATCGCGTGTTGCCAACTGGCTTAAGACTAGAAGTCTTCCTTAGAGAAAGTTGAGGAGAAAGTTGAGGAGAAAGCTGAACCGAATTATTTGCGTTCATAAAAGATTGTTTTGAAGAAGCTAATCACATATAGAAACTAACATGGTCTCGAAGATTGCTTAAGCGATCGTAATGATCCGTAATCTTTCGAGTTTAGTTAAGAATTAAGACAATCACTTGCTATCAGCCTGAGCTAATTTATTGATCTAATACTCAAGGCTAAAATTTCTGCTATTTTGAGCATTGGCTGCAAATTTGGAGAATATGACAAAACGGATTTTTATAACTGGTGGTAGTGGCTGTGTTGGGCATTATTTAGTTGAATCTCTCTTAGCTCAAACTGATTGGGATTTGTACTTGCTACTTCGCAATCCTGCAAAATTGAAAGTGAGATTTCCTGCGGGCGCTGATACAAGGCTGCATATTCTGCCTGGCTCGATGCAAGATATGGACAAATATCAAGAACTTCTGGGCACAATGCACTTTGCCGTAAGCACGGCTGCCTGTTGGGGTGGCACTGAGCAAGTTTATTCCACCAATGTGGACAAAACCCTAGAACTATTTAATTACTTAAATCCTGACCTATGCGATCGCGCCATTTATTTTTCTACCGCTAGTATCCTCGATGCCTACAATCAACTATTGCCCCAAGCCGAATCTATTGGACCTGACTACATTCGCTCTAAATATATTTGCTTACAGAAATTAGAAGACCTACCGATTAGCGATCGCTTGATCACTGTCTTCCCTACCTTAGTATTTGGTGGCGACCAGGAATATCCCAAATCTCATCTTTCGGCAGGTTTAGCAGAGGTAGCTTCAAAAGTTGGTTTGTTGCGTTGGCTGAAGGCAGATGCCAGTTTACATTTTATTCATGCCCAGGATATTGCTCAGATTGTTACCCACTTGTTGACTCAACCAAAAGTAGCAGGCGAAGCTTTTCCCCAGAGATTAGTTTTAGGCATGGAAAGACTGACCGCAAATCAAGCGATCGCTGAAACCTGTGCATTTTATCACCAGCCGATCGGTTGGCAGTTGGAACTGAATCTCACCTGGATCGAGATTTTGATCAAGTTATTTAATATTAAGGTGGGAGCCTGGGACTACTTTTGTATTCAGCAGCGCCACTTTACCTATGATGTCACTCGTCCTGAAACCTTTGGGTTGAACTCTTTCTATCCACGAGTTGCAAATTTATTAGCGGAACTACCCACTAAAAAATAAATTAAGAAATCTTAGCGAAACTCAGCCGTAATTTGATCGAGAATTGCTTGAGCGCCGTGCCCCTTAAGCTCATTTGCCAACTCTATGCCGATCGCTTCGGCGGATTTTTGATCGCCTGAAACTTCGGATTTAATTAGCTTAATGCCATCTAAACTAGCCACCATGCCTTTTAGAGTCAGGCGATCGCCGACAATCTCGGAATTTACGCCAATTGGTACCTGACAACCGCCTTGAAGTTCTCGTAAAAAGGAGCGCTCCGCCAAACAACGCTGGGCAGTCGGGTAATGGCTGATAGTTGAAAATAAAGGCAAAATTTCTGGATCATCTTGACGACATTCAATCCCCAAAGCCCCTTGTCCTACCGCATGGAGCGAAATTTCAGGGCTGAGAATTTCCTGAATCCGTTCTGGCATTCCCAATCTATGTAAACCAGCCGCCGCCAAAATTATGGCATCATAGTCGCCGCTATCCAGCTTTGCTAGACGAGTATTCAAATTGCCGCGAATATCTTTGAATGCCAAATGGGGATAGTGATGTCTAAGTTGTGCCAAGCGCCGTAGGGAAGAAGTGCCAATGATTGCGCGATCGGGCAAGGTTTCAAGTCTCTTAATTTGATGACGGCTATGGAATACTACTGCATCGGCTGGATCTTCGCGCTCAGTAATTGCACCTAGCATTAATCCTTCGGGCAAATGAGTCGGTAAATCCTTGAGACTATGCACGGCTAAATCCACCTGGCGGCTGAGCATTGCATCTTCTAGCTCCTTGGTAAATAAGCCTTTATCGCCAATTTTTGCCAGGGCCACATTTAAGATTTCGTCGCCTTGGGTACTCATGGTTATGACTTCAAAGGCGCGATCGCTATATACCTTTTGCAGTTCTGCCTGAATCCAATGGGTCTGTACTAAGGCTAATTGACTTTTGCGAGAACCAATCCGAATAATCTGCATTCTAAAATTTTGCTTATTTTTTAGCTAACTAGGTTTGAGGGGCGTTGGATGATAGTGGGATCATTTTATCTATTAAAAAAAAACCCATACGGGGGCTACGCCCCCAACCCGATCCATCTTTCTGTGCAATGCCAATGTGAGGAAGATTATCTAGATCTTAAGTTAAGAACGTACTGCTTCTAACAAGCGCGAATAATAAAATTGGGTAGCGGTAAATTCCTGACGCTTCACCTTAAAGCCTAATCCTGTTAAGATTCTGCGCACTTCGGCTGGATTATGAAGGTAGGCACGGGTGGTTTTGCTTGAGCCTGAGAAGGATTCGCCTACTTTCTTGAGAAGGGTGTAATAGAGATTTTTGGGGGCAAAGCTAATAATTAAACGTGATTTTGCCAGAGAAGCAAGGTGTTGAATCAAATTCGGTAGTTCAGTTTCAGGGTAATGAATCATCACATCTAGACAGACTACAGTGTGATATTCGCCATTTAATTCAGATAAATCACTCACGCTAAACTTTGGATTTTCTGGATCAGTTGCTAGGCGTTTCGCTTCTTCTACCATTTTTTCAGCAATATCGCTGGCGTAGACCTCCATTCCCATTTGCGCTAGGGGAAGACTTAAATTACCTGTGCCACATCCAGCATCACATACGGTTAGAGAGTCTGGGAGAGATTGAGATTGATTTTTAAACCAGTTTAATACATAAGCGATCGTCTGCTGATGCCCTTCGCGAATATCTTTTTGCACCTTACTGACTTCAGCATCACCATAGATTTTGCGCCAGCGATCAAATCCCACGTTGTTAAAATAATCTCTAACAATCTCTTTTTCGGTAATCATGCCTAACATTGTCAATACTGCGTGAAGATATTATCATACTTCCATCCTAATGAACGATTATGGTTACTAGGAGTGTAGAGCACAGACCAACCAAGCGGTCTCACCCCTTAACCTCACCTGATGAATCACCGATAAAATCAATCGATTAATCTCTGATCGGCAAGGGAAATTACTCTGGTTAAGATATTTCTATGCCTAACTCTCGAAGTCGGATAGCTAAATTGTCTGCGCGATCACGTTCCTGTTGTGCCCTTGTTTCTGCTTCTGTTGTGAGGGTTTCTGCTTGTCGTACTCTAAATTCGGCTTGCTCTGCTAAAGTCTGTTCTTACAATAATCGTTCATCTTTAGTTGGAAGCCAATTTTGCTGATCATACCAACGTAGCCACCTTCCTTCTACACCGTTGTAAGTTCCTTGCCACACACCAAGACCTAAATCTAATTGATCAAACCAAAATCTTTCTGCTGTCAGTTCGAGTTCTTGATAACGTAATCCTAATAATTCAAATAAACGGAAGCGATAGTTATATCGATCAATTACTATATAGTATGGAATCCGTAAAATCTGTTCGTCCTGCCATTTGTTTGGTGGCTAGCTGGCTTCTCTGAGCATTCCTCTAGGTGGTATGCCTAAATCTTCTGATTCAGTTCCTGGTGATAATAATTCCACAACCAAAAATGGTGCAATAGCTTCTTGCCAAATTACATAACTTAAACGTAAATTATTCTGATTCTGTCCCTGGTCTACACCCAATACCAAAAACCAATCAGGTCGCTTATACCAACTGGTCTGTCTGGCATCGTAATAGAGGTTTAGGTCTATGCCGATAAAGATTTCTGTGCCTATAGTTGGCTGGCAAGTTTCGCGCAACAGTCGGGGTTGAAACTCATGGAATTGATCTGGCAAACCTGGCTCCTCTGGATCTTCGCTGGGTAGATCGTACATGGTTGGCATGGTTTCTGCGGGCGATCGCGGATGAATTTGAACCATAAACCCATTACCTCACTTTGGATTCTTCTAATTTATCACTATCTCACTGAACTTATAAGTTTTGCTTGGCTTAGGGATTGCAGAATAGGCAATATTGGGGATCTGCGGTTAATTGATTGCTGTAAATTCGTTCTTCGCTAAATCCGCATTTATGACATTTGTAAACTTCTGCCAGAATTTGGGTGGTAGGAATGCCGCAGTAGCCGCAAAGTAAACCTGGTTTATACGCTTCAATCGCAAAACCTGGGCTATTACATTTAGGACATAAACTCTGCATCTTTTTGACTAAATCCCAAGTTACCTGCTGAATATTTGTCATCCTGGTAGGATTATGAGATGCGCGCATATCTGTCTCTAAATGGATCGGTTGGTTTGGGAATTCATTTATGCTCAGTTCTATTACTTGGTTAAGTACGGGAATCGTATTAATTCCTTTTGTGATTTTTCCATCTGGCGCGATCGCAATTAGCGCATGGGCAGGAAAGCCGATTCGGTTGGCAAAATCCTCTGCTTCTTGCTGATTCTTCACCAGTCTATGCTCAAAGTTTGTATCTGTGGAGAATAGTTCACCAATTATTTCTAAGTTATTTGCCCGATCAATTAAAAGTAGAATCTCGCGATTGGCAGCAATGATCGGAAAAGAAGGATGTGGAAAAAAACTGCCTTCACTAGCGATCGCTAAATCTAGTCCAGTTATTGCTAATGCGGCTTTTGCTTTATGTCTGGCTGCGGCAATTTGATCGCCTGTGCGTTCTATTTCCCTAGTGAATGTGCCAAATTGATCGGTATTGAAGTTGGCAGGAACAATCGTAGTTATGCCAAACTCCTGGTGCAAGATGGGCGTAATTACCCGCTCTTTTTGATGCATAGTGGCGATCGCGGCAATTCGATTAGCAAATATCACGTTAATTAAAGAAGCCGATTTGATCTAAGGGAAAGAAGCGAAAAATTGCTCGCCCAATTACATTCTGTTGTGGCAAAAATCCCCACACATGGGAATCGTTACTATTGTTACGATTGTCTCCCATCACCCAAAGATATCCTGCTGGCACGGTGATTTCTTTTAAGTTCAATTCCACAGGCGGAAAATCATAGGTGATTGGTTCGGCAATGTAGGGTTCGGTTTGGGCTTCGCCATTTAGGAAAAGTTTACCATCTTCTACTTTCAGGCGATCGCCAGGTAAGCCGATTACTCTTTTGATATAGGCTTTGGCATTCCCATCTTCATCTCGAAAGGGCGGATAAAAAATAATAATTTGATCCCTTTGAGGTAGCTGCCAACGATGGGTTAATTTTTCTACCACGATCCGATCGCCTACTTGCAGCGTAGGTTCCATCGAGCCAGACGGAATATAACGTGGTTCAATCACTAGGGCACGCATCAAAAATGCTAAGACCAAAGCAATCACCACAATCTGAATCGTGTCTTTCTGTCTCCACCAAGCCTGGGTTGGCGCTTGCAGGGGCTGAGGTTTAGATACTACTTCTGGTTCCAAAGTCATATTTATTTATCTATTACCAAGAGATTTTGGCTCGCCAAAAATTATATTTATTTATCGTTACCACGGGAGTTTGGATCACCAAAGCGGGAGTCCAGGGGCCAATAGCGAAATACGGCGCGACCGACTAGATTTTCCGCAGGCAAGAAGCCCCAAGCATGGGAGTCAAGGCTGTTGTTGCGATTATCGCCCATTACCCAGTAGTTATTTGGCGGTACGGTGAAGCTAGGGATTGGCTCAGGATTAATCGTAGTCGGCACAAAACAATTAGGGCAGGCATTGGGGTCACGGGGATCACGCACAGGTAATTGATAATTTAGCGGCTCGGCAATATAAGATTCTTGCAGCTCTACGCCGTTTATGTAGACTTTACCTTTATCAATACTGATGCGATCGCCTGGCAAGGCAATTAGACGTTTGATATAAACTTTGGTGCTGTCTGGAATTACAGAACGGGCGGGTGGGTAAAATACGACAATTTCTCCGCGTTCGGGTAGGCGGAAACGGTAGGTAACTTTATCGATGATTAAGCGATCATTAATTTGCAGAGTCGGCTCCATCGAGCTTGAGGGAATGTAGCGTGGCTCCGCAATCGACCATCTCACGCCAAAAGCTAATGCAACTGCCGTAACCACAGTGAACGCATTCTCTTCAAATAGACCTCGCCAACCACTAGATTTAGCTGGCTTATCAGTTTCGACCGAAGAATCAATCGATTTATTCTTCTTGGGTTTTCCCGACTCTTCTGCGTCGACCGTTGGCTTTAAAGGTTCAGTTGACATATTTTTGAACGAGGATTAATAGTCATTCTAACCATTTCTGGCTTTTTCAGTAAGCAATCAAACTACTCGCTTGCCTAGGTTAAAGTCTTGGTGGATTTTTTGGACAGCCTCTGTGGCGCGGCTTTCTCTAATTACGCAGCTGACTTTAATTTCTGAAGTTGCAATCATTTCTATATTAATTCCCAGATCAGCAAGAGACTGAAACATTCTAGCGGCAACGCCTGACTGCTGCATCATGCCTGCACCGACGATACTCACTTTGGCAATTTCACCGTCAGCAATCACCACTCCACAGCCTAACTTGGGCGCAATTTGTTTGAGCGAAGTTTCGGCTTTAACTAAATCCGCGATCGCCACCGTAAAAGCAATATCATTTAACCCCTGATCGGATTGGGACTGCACGATCATATCCACACTTACGCCCTGGTCAGCTAGATATTGAAAAAGTTGGGCAGCTACTCCAGGTTGATCGGGGACTTGACGCACAGCAAGACGGGCACGATGGCGATCTAGGGCTACTCCGGTCACGGGTTTTTGAGAAATTAGTGAGGAGATTTGAGTGGTTAAAGAAACTTGGAAGCTTTTGGTCAGACAAGCGATCGCCGCCTCACAATCAGCTTGGGCAATCACACAGCTAAGTTTTACTTCTGAGGTAGAAATCATTTGGATATTGATCCCCGCCCGACTCAATGCTGTAAACATTTGGGCGGCAATCCCTGGTCTACCGACAATTCCTGCGCCAACGATGCTGATCTTCGCTACCAGGTTATCGACCAACACCGACTCCGCGCCTAAATCTAAAGCCTGAATTACCGCTTCTGCCAACTGCCAATCTTGGGGTGGGATGGTAAAAGCAATATCGTTTAATTCCCTGTGCTCTTTAGCCTGATCTTGCGCCTTCTGATCAGCCAAATCTTGAATTGACTGCACGATTAAATCCACATTGATTCCTTTGGCAGCCAGAGCGGTAAATAGTTGAGCGGCAATTCCAGGCTGGTCGGGAACTTGCAGAAGGGCCATCTTCACTTGGTGGCTATCTACCATCACTGCCTGCACAAAACCACTGGTTTCTAGGGCGCGGCGATCGCCTGTAATAATTTCGGGTGAGATCACTGTAGTGCCAGGGTCTTCTAACCAACTAGAACGCACTGCCATTTTTACGCCAAAGTTACGAGCAATTTCGACCGCACGCGGATGTAGCACTTTCGCCCCCAGGCTGGCAAGCTCTAGCATTTCATCGCAAGTAATTTCGGTCATCAGTTGAGCATCGCTGACCAAATTGGGATCGGTGGTAAGAATACCAGGCACATCGGTATAGATTTCGCATAAATCTGCCTGCAGTGCCGCGGCGATCGCTACTGCTGAAGTATCTGATCCACCGCGCCCAAGCGTAGTAAACTCCTCTGTGCCTGTGGCAATCCCCTGAAATCCTGCCACGATCACCACTTTGCCTTGATCTAGGAACTGACTAATGCGGTGATTTTCTATATTTAGAATCCGCGCTCGATTGTGTTGAGGTTCAGTAATAATTTTGATTTGATTGGCATTCAGAGCGATCGCTGCCTGTCCTTGGGATTGCAAACAAATTGCTAAAAGACAAGTGGTTACTTGTTCGCCTGTTGCCAGCAAAAGATCCAATTCCCGCTCTGAGATCGAATGATCAGCGCCTAAGCCCACTTCCTGTGCGAGTTTTAGCAGCCCATCTGTAGTTTTGCCCATGGCTGAGACCACTACTATTACTTGGTTTCCCAGTGCCACAGTGCGAATCACGCGATCGCTTACTGCTTTGATCCGTTCGGGATTAGCTACAGATGAACCACCATACTTTTGGACAATCAGTGCCATGAATTATCTAGCCACAAAAAATTAGTTTTATCATTTTAACTTGACTTTGTGATCAGTAAAAAGCTGGAAACCTTACTAAATAAAACTTTCCAGATCTTAATTTCTGATCTGCATTAGTCCTGTTATTTATTTGGCGTTGCCGATTTAAAAGATGGATGAGGTTGGGGGTCTATCCCCAGTATGAGTTTTCACTTTTTCAATAGCTAGAAATCATCCCACCATTAGGCAACGCCACATATTTTTATAGACTTAAACTAATTCCTGCGGGATTACTAAGGTGCCAAAGCACTACCACGCAGAAGACTACCGATAGTTTTAGCTGTAATCTTCAACTGAGTGAAAGGATTAGCGGGAACTACTGTTTTGTATAGGTAGCTGTCAAAAGTAAGTTTCTGCACATCGCGATCGCTACACATTTCCACAAAGGCTTCACGACTGGCATCGGAATTGTAGAAAACTCGTTGCAAAATATCTAAAACCCGATAGGTCAAGCCATACTGCTTATCCCAACGTTTGATATAAACCCGCAAATCGCTTTCAGTTGGAATCTTGGTGTTTTCTTTAGAAAACTCGACAATCGCCTCGGCACACATTCTGCCAGATTTTGCCGCAAAATAAATTCCTTCACCGCTAGATTTAGTTACATATCCAGCCGCATCGCCTACCAGGGCAACTCTACCTACCACCCGCCTTGGACGGGGATGCTCAGGAATTGGATGTGCTTCAGTCTTGATGACCTCTCCGCCTTCAATTCGCTTATGGGCGCGGGCACGAATCCCTGCCTGAAGTTTTTTAATATCACGCTGATGCACTCTCATGGTGCCTGTGCCTACCGCCACATGGTCATGTTTCGGGAATACCCAAGCATAGAAGTCAGTAGAGACATCATCACCCACATACATTTCCGCTAGATCTTCGTAATATTTCATCTTTTCGGGTGAAATCCGAATTCTTTCTTGGAAAGCGATCGCGTAATTGTAGTCTCCCGCATCAATTGCCTTTGCCACCACTGAATTAAAACCATCTGCGCCGATGATAATATCCACTTCGAGCGATCGCATTACCCCTTCAATTCCACCCTCGGACAGATCGGAGTAGTTAATTGTGTACGGCTGCTTACCATTTTCGACAATTTTGATCTCCAGCACTCTGCCGTTGATTAATTTTGTGCCTAGAGTTTGCGCGCGATCGCGTAAAAATCCATCCAAAACTTCCCGCCGACACATGCCGATATACTCACCTGGCTTCTCAATCGCAATGTCAACTTCCACATTACTAGGAGAGATCATTTTCATCTTGTTTACACGGCGGTCAATAATGTGTTCAGGAATCTCAAATTCCGACACCATACAAAGGGGAATTGCTCCACCGCAGGGCTTCGCATTATCTAGTTTGCGCTCAAACAAATAAGTCTCAATGCCAGCTTTGACCAAGGTTTCGGCGGCACATGAGCCAGCAGGACCACCACCTACAACAGCAACTCGTAAAGTCAAAGGTATATCTCCTGAATAAAATTGAAATTGTTGTATATATTCTGCATCCTAGCATTAGCTAACCTGGGGCATTCTAAAGAGATGATGAATTTTAATAAGTAAGCACCAAAATGATTTACAAAAATTAATAACTTGCCTTAACTACAGCCAAAAAATATTTCCCAAACTTTGATATAGACTGACAGTTTTTGTTATATATTGATATCGAGTGCTGGTGTAGCTCAGGGGTAGAGCATCGGTTTTGTAAACCGACGGTCGCAAGTTCAAATCTCGTCACCAGCTTCCTATATTCCATAAGCTTCTCAGCCAAAACCTTTTTAGTGAAAGGGCTGTCAAGTTTTTTGATATGGCTTTGATTGTCCTAGAACTGTCCCTACTCGCCCTAAACTTTCCCAACAAACTGTAGAGTTGACTTAGTTTTTAAGCCAAATTCTAAGCCAATTTTTGAGGTGGATAGTGGATATACCTAAGGCGATCGCTCAAGCAAATTCTAGACTTAAACCTTTAAAGATTTCTATTCAACAGCGGGGTGAGCGCTTGAATCTTCAAGCTACATTGCCGCCAAAGCCTAAGCTAAGTGGTTCTACTAGTGCAGACATTGAGAAAGCTACGATTAAGTGGCAGCAGCAGAGAATAGGGTTGGGGTTACGTGCCAATTTGGAGGGGATAAGACTAGCTGAGGCTAAGGCTAGGGAGATCTCAGGTTTACTTTTACAAAATGCTTTTGATTAGGAACCATACTACCAAGCTCCTACGCCTCTTGTGGTTGAGCCTACAGTAGCTGAGTGGATTTCTAGGTTAAAAGCTGATTATTTTACCCGTCGTCAAACTACTTGAAAGAGTGAGTGTACTTGGGATAGTGACTATCATGAAGTGTACAGAAGGCTTCCGCAAGATCAGCCTCTAACTGCTTTAGTCGTTATGACAGCCATTTCTAGTACAACGCCAGAAACCCGAACACGCAAACGCTTTGTACAGGCTCTCAATATTTTAGCAAAATTTGCTGGATTAGAATTAAATCTAAAAGGTTATAGCGATGGCTACAATCCAAGTAAGTTGGAGATTAGAGATTTGCCAACTGATGAACAAGTTGTAGAGATTTGGGCATCTATTCCTAGTAAGGCTTGGCAGAATTTCTATGGAATTGTGGCTGCTTTCGGATTGAGACCCCATGAGGTATAGCATTTAGACCTGACTAAATTCCCTGACCTATTTGTGTTAGATGAAACTAAAACTGGGGAGAGGGTGACAAGGGCTATACCCAAGGACTATTTAGAGAAGTTTAATATTAGCCCCAACATGGAGCTACCTATCTTGAATACAAGCGCAAATAGAGAGCTAGGAGAGAGGGCTGCTAGGCAATTTAAGCGCTATGGTATTCCGTTTCCTCCATACAATTTGCGTCATGCGTGGTGCGTAAGAGGCAGTATTACCTATAAGATTCCAGCAGCAATTATGGCGAAGATGGCTGGTCATTCAATTTTTATTCATGAGAATACTTATCTTAGACATTTACGAGAAGATCATATTAAGCAAATTTATGATCAAGCAATGCAATCCTAGATTATGTAAAGCACACTAATTAAAACCTAGCAATGCTCAGAGAAGATCTCCCTGAGAATTTTGTGGCTTATTTATTTGGGCGCAGTATAAAAACTGGCGATCGCTTAATGAGATAGTAGAAGATTTAACTTTTGCAGAATTAACCGAATTGAACTATCAGATTGCCTTGAAGATCAAAACTCTCGGATCTCAACACTGAAGCATTGCATAGTAATTCGACAATTTACCGCCATCATCAAAGCATTAAGTGATTCATGGCTTGGGTAACGCTCGCCTTTGAAGTACATCATTACTTGTGCATACCGTTGTCTTTCATTCGTTTCCATGATCCGACAATATTCTTTAACTATTTTCGACTGTTTGCTTCTCTATTATTTTTGTCCACTGCTTATTAAAATTTTGGCTAATGTTCATAATTCCCCCCAAAAATGAATAACTGAGATTTAAGACCTCACAGTCATGGGCATAAATTACTTAATTCTCATTGAATAACCGCGATCGCTTAACCTGGCGAATCCTAACTCGCTGCCTTCTTCCAGCGCTTTTCTGATGGCGGGATTGTTGATACTTGTAGTGGTGACACAAGGTAAATTCCTCTGGCAGATCTTCAACTTTCACCTCATCAATCACCATTGGCGCTTTACCACCATTTTTTGCACGAGTCAGATGGAAATGTTTAGTATTCAGCTTCTTAATGTCACGGATTGCGAACAGACCGAGTAAACCTTCTTTTAGGGATTTGACTTTGTTTAGATCAACATTTGCGCGGCGGAACGCATCCGAAGGAATCGCTTAGTCGTTTGGCTTCATCTTGGCGCATAATTGCACGGGCTTCAAGCTCTTGGATTAGGCAAGCATAGCCATCAATTTTATCGTGCAAGCTTCCTTCGGCATTTGTCCAGGCTTCTATGAAACGCTCAATTTCTTCTTGTCTGTCTACTTTTTCTAGATCCTCTAGGCGATTTTCTAGGGCAGTCAATTCATCATGTAGTTCGTAAAGCGTTGCCATATTCATACCAGATAAAGAATAGAGAAAGCGCTTTCGTCGTCCAAACAGAGCGCATATTTATAGATTGCCAAGCTTTTAGAGACCTCATGGCATTGGTCTTAGGCTTACTCAGCCGCAGCTTCGATAGTGCGAATGGTCAAGGCTTCGTATGGCAAGCACTTGGCAAAAGCTTTAATTTCTTCGATTCGCTCAGGCGTATTAGGCTTCCAAGTAAATTCAACAGCGTTGTAGCTATTACCAGTGGCACTAGAGGATCTTGGCACCATTTCGGCGGTTACAATTCCAGTAGAGATCGCTTGCTTGTTGGCAGATAAATCCAATCTCATTTCATCAAAGTTATCCAAGGATTCGGTCTTAAACAGGATGTGAGCAATGATATTGTCGGGGTCAATGAAGATTACTTCTAACCAGGTTTGGAAGTCATAGCCGAACATTTCATCCTGAAACTTTCTGAAAGCCAACACTTCCATGTTTAAGCTTCTACCCAGCGTTTTAGCAGAGCCGATTTTGAATTTACCGAGCTGGCAATCAGGACGATACTGCCGAGGTTTACCAGTGAAGGTAATGCCAGTAATCTCAAATTGGTCAAAGCCATTGCTGAAGCTGGACGTATCAACAATAGGACTTACGCAGGGGCTAGAATGTCAGACAGCGGTATAAGTTTAAGCGGAGGAAAGTATGGATGAAATTTAGCAGATTAGACTATTGCCAGTATTTATGTA
>JBBRVV010000002.1:0-23992 GCA_038246525.1 Pseudanabaenales cyanobacterium | reverse complement strand
TATTGATGGCGAGATAGTTGAGGTTTGTGAGATGGCATTTACCCGTATTCATGATGACGTTGCTGAATTCATTGATCGAACTTTTTATCGAGAAGTTGAGCGTTTATCCTTAAACTATATGATCAAGCGAGGTATTCCAATCAGAACCTTAAATCTAAATGGCGAGGAACGTGGTCGTATTCCCGATCTGTGCGTAATTGATGCATCTCTGTGGCGAAATAATCGCGGAGATTATAAGGGATTTCGAGAGAAGGTTCAGTTAGTGATTGAGGTTGCTTCTAACAATTGGGAAGATGATTATATTGATAAATTTGAAGAATACCAGAGAATGGGAATTGCTGAGTATTGGATTATCGATTACTTAGCGATCGCTAGTCGAGAATTTTTAGGCAACCCAAAAGTAAAAACCGTATTCGTCAATTCTTTAAGCCAGAGCGGCGAGGATCAAACTGCAAAATTTACGGGTGAAGAAAAAATTATTTCGCCCACCTTTCCAGGGTTAGATTTAACCGCTGCCCAAATTTTGAATGTTTAAGCTCAGATGATTTGAAAACTGGCACAATTGACCTCATACTCAGTTAAAATTCTCGCCATACTGAAATGGTCAAGATGTTGGAGTAAAAAAATGAAACATAAAGTTCTCGATCACGCTCAAGCCCAGAGCCTGTGGCAAGTTTGGCAAAAAACGGCTCAGACTTACCCTAATCTAGTTGCGGTAAACGATCCCCATGCCAAAACCCCTGTGGAATATACCTACAGTCAGCTAGTAGAGCGAATGGCAGAATTTGGCGCGGGTTTGCGATCGCTTGGGACAGAACCAGGTGACAAAGTCGCTTTGATTTCTGATAATTCAGCCAGGTGGTTGATTGCCGACCAAGGAATTTTAGCGATCGGGGCTGCCAATGCCACACGCAGTTCCCAGGCAGAACGGCAGGAATTGCTTTATATTTTGGCGCATAGCGACAGTTCAATCCTAGTAGTTGAGAATCTAGCGACCCTGAAGAAATTGGAGCCAGACCTGCACGATTTGCCGATTCGCGCGATTATTTTGCTTTCGGATGAAACTAGAGAAGGTACCTATAATTTCAATCAGGTTCTGGAACTTGGCAAAGATCGAAATTTAGGCAATCCCTCAATCACGCCGCAAACCTTGGCGACTTTAATCTACACTTCAGGTACAGGTGGAAATCCCAAAGGGGTAATGCTCAGTCATGGCAACTTAATTTATGAATTGAATTCTGCTCCTAAAGTCTACGCTGTCAAGCCTGGCAAAAAAGTATTGAGTATTCTGCCCACTTGGCATTCCTATGAACGCACCTTTGAATATTTTGTTTTAGGTCAAGGTTGCACTCAGATTTACACCAATATTCGCAGTCTCAAAAAGGACTTAAAGGAATATCAACCTCACTACATGGTGGCAGTTCCTAGATTATGGGAATCGCTGTATGAAGGAATTCAGAAGCAATTTCGAGAACAACCTGCGAGTAAGCAAAAACTGGTGAATTTCTTTCTAGAACTTAGCCGCAAATATGTTTATGCCAAGCGGATTGCCGATGGTTTAGCCTTAGAGAATCTGGAACCTTCTCGGTTCGCAAAAGTTACCAATGGTATTAAAGCATTCTTTCTTGCTCCACTTCATCTTTTAGGCGACAAACTGGTATATCAAAAGGTGCGCGAAGCCACAGGTGGAAATCTCGAATTAGTTGTGAGTGGAGGTGGGTCAATTGCCGATTATTTGGAAGACTTCTACGAGATTGTGAGCATCAATATTTTGGGTGGTTATGGCTTGACCGAGACTTCTCCGATTACCCATGTGCGTCATCCCAAGCGGAATATTCGAGGTGGCGATGGACAACCGCTTGAAGGGACGGAAACCAGAATTATCGATCCTGAAACGCGCAAACCTTTGCCAATTGGCAAACATGGCTTAGTCACAATTCGTGGTGCCCAAGTGATGCAAGGTTATTACAAAAATCCTGAAGGTACTGCCAAGGTGATTGATCGAGAAGGCTGGTTTGATACGGGCGATTTGGGCTGGGTGACCCGTTGGCAAGATTTGATTATTACAGGAAGAGCAAAGGATACGATTGTGTTGAGCAACGGTGAGAATATTGAACCTCAACCCTTAGAAGATGCCTGTAGTCGCAGTAGTTACATCGATCAAATTTTGGTGGTAGGTCAAGATCAGAAGTGTTTGGGCGCTTTAATCGTGCCTAATTTGTCTAAGTTGGTGAGCGATCGCTTAATTCCTGAAGATTCTGAACTGAGAGAAATTGCAGATCAACTCAACCAAGATCGAAAAATTCAAGCACTCTTTCAAACCGAACTGAACCGTGAGATCAAAAATCGCCCTGGTTATTGTGCAGATGATCGGATTAATCTATTTGTATTCTTGCCTGAAGCCTTGTCAATTGAGAATGGCTTACTTACTCAGACCTTTAAAGTTAAGCGCAATATCGTAACAGCCAAATATCAAGCTCAAATCGATAAATTATTTGCTTAGTCTTTAATTGACGGAATTAGAATAAATCGTTTAAGAAGCCAAGCACTAGAGCATGGGATTGAAGTTCCCAAAAATCTTGAGGCACGCCCCCATCTACATGACGACTATTCACGCTAAATCCTTGACGAAAAGT
This sequence comes from Pseudanabaenales cyanobacterium, assembly GCA_038246525.1. Classification (GTDB taxonomy): domain Bacteria; phylum Cyanobacteriota; class Cyanobacteriia; order Pseudanabaenales; family Pseudanabaenaceae; genus JANRLH01. Next base: position 21,356 of record JBBRVV010000002.1, on the reverse strand, counting down.
ACTGGATCTAAGTAATAGGGGGCTGTCAGCTTTTACTGGATCGCGTAGCCACCGATCAAAGGATTTGGCAGTTTCCATGCGCTTGACCAAGGCATCTACGATCACTTGAGAACTTTGGTCAGGAATATTTTGGGTAGCGATCGCCCAGGCCCGAGTAAGAAGCGGCTTACGTTGGCTTGGATTCTTCCAAGCATTAATCGCTAGAGTTAGAGAAGTTGCAGGTTCTTGAAACTGAATGGGTTTATTTTCTAGGGCATTTGCTAGGATTTTAATATTTCCGCCCTGAGTTGCTAAAGTAGCGATCGCTTGGTTAGTCTCTGCTTCGGTTTTTGCCAGCCACCAAGAGAGGATCGGCGACTTTTTACCAGGCATTTTTGCCAAAATTTGTGGATAAAGCTTCTGCCATTGGGGCAAATCCCATAGCGGACTAGTGGCAAAACTAGGATATTTGGTAAATTCTTGGGCAAGAATATTTAATCCCTGATCAATTTTATTTTGCTCAAACAAACTAATCGCCAAGCCAAAGTGTGGGTCACGGCGATTGGGAGAAAGTTCTAAGGCGCGTCTAAATTGGCGCTCGGCGGTGACCCAGTTTTGTTTTTGAATGTTGATCCAAGCGCTCGCACTATAGCCAAATTCTTGTTCGGGATTTGCTTTAATTCCTTTTTCCAGCCAGCTTTGTCCCAGTTCAAGCAATTTCAGATTTTTATTCTGTCTCGCATAATTAGTCATGGTGTAGCCCAACTGCAGTGAGTAGTAGGGTTCCCAGGGAGCAAGGTTGTATGCCTCGGTCAAGTTAGTTTCAAAAATCTGGGGCTGGTTGGCGGCTAATGCCCGAAACCCTATACTGGAAAGTTGCCACGCCCGATTCACAGGAAATAACCAAATTATGGCAGCGATCGCGCAACCAGTAATTACCAAAGTTAAAATTTGCCGCAGTTGTTCAAACTGCCAGAGAGCTTGACGTTCAGCCAAATGCACTTGACCAATATGTACTAAGCTCAACCAAGTAATCAGCACGATCGCACTCACGCCAAATACATCTAGTTGATAGTCAGTTAGCGAAAATATGATGTAAGCCAGTAGGGAGCCAAAAGTAGTGTAGGTAAAAACTTGATGCTGATAATGCGATCGCCAAGTGGGAGAAGAATGCAGCCGAATAAACAAATAAATTGTAAAACCAACGCTCCATATTAGCGCCAAGATTCCCAAAATGCCTAACTCTGCCCAAATTTGAATCGGCGTATTGTGCAATTGAAAAATCCACTCCGAGATTTTTGCGCCCCAAGCTGGACGGTATTGCTGAAACATCAGGAATGCGCTACCTGCTCCTGCCCCTGTCAGCCAATGATCTAGCCCCATGCGCCAGCCTGTCTCGATTGTTACCTGTCGGAAAGCCAATTCGCCACTGCCAGAAAATAAATTTAAGAAGAGTGACTGCAAGCGATTGTTAAATATCACTGCCACCGCCACCAAACCAGATGCTCCTAGCGCGCCTAGAAATACTTGGGAACGAGGAATAATTTTACGAAACAAGAGAATTGCGATCGCATAGATTACCAACAGGATCAAGGCTAAGAATCCACCGCGTGAGCTAGTGGTATAGAGATCAATCAATGAAAGCGCGATCGCCGAGATCCATAACCACTTTTGCCTGGGTAGAGTAATCGCCATATTCACAAACAGAGGCAAAGCCAAGATCAAAAAGCCAGCTGTGTAGTTCTGATGCCCGAATGGTGCCCAGTTTCGCAATTGAATATCGGAAAAATCGTATGGCAGATTCACACCTGCTCCACGCAGGGCTTCTAGCCGTTCAAGTTCGGGCTTGAGCGTAGTAAAAATCCACAGCCCTAAACTCTCTATTACCAAAACCAAGCTAAGCAAAGCCTGAAACCTGAGTAATCGCAACAGTCGATCCACTGAGTCAGAATGATTGAGGTGATTATTCAGAACATAGGTAACGGCGATAAAACCAAAGCCAATTAAGCTATACCACAGCCCATGCTGCGGAAATCGAGCAAAGATAGTGGAAATACAGAGGGAGGCAAAAAATAGCCCAACTCCCCAATCCAACTGAGAGCCAAGTAAGAAAAATGGCGATCGCCGAAATAGTAGCAATAGCGCCACCACGACAAAGGCTAAAAGTCCAGACTGCCAAATCAAGATCCAGGGAAATAGTACCGCCCAACTACTGCTATCAGGCAAAAGCGTAAAAACCACATGGACAAGTGCGCCCAAAAAGACTAATAATCTGCCAGTAGTTGGGGTTAACTTGGGCGATCGCTGAGGTACGGATTCCATAGGAACTTTATTTTATTTGTAGCTGACCTAAAACTAGGCGGTGGTAAGTAAGCTCCAGCAAAAACTCCAGAGTTTCCAGGTGTCGTCTAGCTTCAAATAAATTATTACCCCAAGTATATAAGCCATGTCCAGCTAGCAAAACCCCATGGGCTTGATCAGGTTTATCGGTCAAAAGCTGTTTAACTGTGACTGCCATAGTTCGCATATCTTGAGAATTTGGCAAAATCGGTAAACTCACTTTTAGATCGTGACTAGCAATTCCTGTTAAACCCTTCAACATCTCATGTCCAGCCAATAGGATCTCGCCTTTACCAAGGTAGACCTCTGACAGCAAAGTATTAAAAACTGAATGGGTATGTAAAACTGCACCTACGCCTGTATGGGAAGCGATCGCCAGATGTAAGAAAGTTTCGGCAGAGGCTTTACCCGCTCCTTTAATCACCTGGGCTTCGCTATTTACTTCGATTAAATCTTCAGGTTTTACTAAGCCTTTATCTACGCCACTGGGAGCCATCAACAAAATTAGCGGCTCTTGCTGGATAACTAAGCTGAAATTACCGCCTGTGCCAGTTGCCCAACCTTTGCGATGAATATCAGCGATTACCCAACTCAAAGCCTCTCTAGGATTAGCAGAATTAAGCATACTTCTTGAATACCAAAGTCACATTATGACCACCAAAGCCAAAGGAGTTAGACATGGCTACATTAATCGGCATCGGTCTAGCAATATGAGGCACATAGTCTAAATCACAAGCTGGATCAGGATTTTCCAGATTGATCGTAGGCGGAGCGCAATCATTTACCACTGCCATCACCGAAGCCACTGCCTCAATCCCGCCAGAGCCACCCAATAGGTGCCCAGTCATCGACTTGGTAGAACTGACTGCCACTCTACAGGCATGGTCGCCCAGGGCTTGCTTAATTGCGAGGGATTCAGTACTATCATTTGCTGGGGTGCTTGTGCCGTGGGCGTTAATATAACTCACCTGGTCAGGGGTAATATTGCCATCTTTCAGCGCTAGGGTCATTGCCCTAATTGCCCCTTCACCATCGGGAACAGGGGCGGTAATGTGGTAGGCATCGCAAGTTGCACCGTAACCAACAATTTCGGCGTAGATTTTTGCACCCCGCGCGATCGCGTGATCAAGATTTTCTAATATCAAAATTCCTGCACCCTCTCCCAATACAAAGCCATCTCGGTCTTGATCAAAGGGGCGAGAAGCATGATCGGGATCATGATTGCGTTTGGTCATAGCCCGACAGGCAACAAAGCCAGCCACACAGAGAGGGGTAATCGCAGCTTCGGTACCGCCGCAGATCATTGCTTGGGCATAGCCTCGTTGCACCAGCCTAAAAGCATCACCGATCGCATTTGCCCCCGCCGAACAAGCCGTAACCGTACAGGAACAAGGTCCTTTTGCACCTGTTTGAATCGCCGTAAGCCCAGCTGCCATATTACCAATCATCATCGGGATCATGAAGGGACTACAGCGATCAGGACCCTTAGTTCGCAGAATTTCGTGCTGATCCTCCAACACCTTCAAACCACCTATGCCTGTGCCGATTAATACGCCAACTTGGGTAGCATTCTGGGGCGTGATTTCTAACTTGGCATCAGCGATCGCTTGCAAACTAGCACACACTGCAAATTGGGCAAACCGATCCATTCTTTTTGCTTCTTTTGGCTGCAAATAAGTAAGGGGATCAAAGCCTTTCACCTCACCAGCGATGAAGCATCCATAGCTAGAGGCATCAAAAAGAGTAATGTTACCGATACCATTTTTGCCAGAAATTAAACTCTGCCAATAGGTTTCAGAATCATTGCCAATGGGGGTGATGGCTCCCAAGCCAGTTACAACTACACGGGCGAGAGCTTCAACATTTTGCATAATGATGATTGGGTATTCAATCTATAAGGTCGTAGTTTAGGCGTCTGCCTTTTTTTGATCGATGTAACTCACTGCATCCTGCACGGTGCTGATCTTTTCAGCTTCTTCGTCAGGAATTTCTATGTCAAAAGCCTCTTCCAGTGCCATCACTAACTCCACAATGTCAAGTGAATCTGCTCCCAAGTCGTTTTGAAAATTTGCTTCAGGTTTTACCTCGACAAGATCAATACTCAACTGCTTAGCTACAACTTCTTGGACTTTGGTTAAGGTAATACTCATGGAATTTAGAATTTATGCTGATTTTTGCGTCCCTACATATTAGCTAATAAGCGTACTCAAATTTACTGGATTTTAGTTGACGGCAGTTGAAAAATTGGCAGCTGCCCTTGACCATAGTTTTTTGAATTATTTGATTTACAAAAATAGCTTAATTGTGCATTGCGCGCAAAACTCAGTCAAGTATCTATATTAAGTTGGATTTTTTATCAGAATTGGGGGTTTTTGCTACGAAAAATTCTAGCAATGTTAAATTAACTTGGTGGTGAAATTTGTACAGCTTGTCTCTAATAACCATAGAGTCAAGAGCAGAATTAGATGTTGAGGTGTGCATGAGTCTAAAAAAGGATGCCCTAGAGCTTCTCAAAGAAACCAGTCGAACTTTTTACATTCCGATTAATCGACTTCCCCCAGGGCTAAAGGATGCAGTGGCTTCAGCTTATCTATGTATGCGCGCGATCGACGAGATTGAAGATGACCCAGATCTAGACCGATCTGTAAAAATTAAGATCCTGCAACAGATGAGTGCTCTACTTCAGTCTGGGGTAAACCACCATAGCTTCGGCAACAATTTAAATGGCTGGGAATATTACGGTAAGTTACCAGAAGTGTCTTTGCGGCTGGCTGAATGGGCTACATTAGCACCTGAAACCATTGCTCCTAGAATTTGGGATGCGACGGCAGCCATGGCAGATCGGATGGCATATTGGGTGAATGACAGTTGGCAAATTCACAGTGAAGCTGATCTAAATCGATATACTTTTAGTGTGGCTGGGGCAGTCGGCTTGCTCCTATCCGATCTTTGGGCTTGGTATGATGGCACCAATTCAAATCGTACCCAAGCGATCGCCTATGGTCGAGGATTACAAGCGGTTAATATTTTGCGCAATCACAACGAAGATCTGATTCGCGGCGTAGATTTTTATCCCAAGGGTTGGCAAAACAAGGACATGCACGCCTATGCTAAACGTAATTTGAGCTATGCCGATGCCTACACGAAAGCTTTACCTGCTGGGCCAGCCTTAGATTTTTGTCTGATTCCTCTCACTTTGGCACACGCTACCCTAGAAGTGATGGATGGAGGTTTGCCTAAACTTAGCCGCCATCAGGTAATGCACTTGATTGCCCAAGTCACAGGCATTTAAGCTTTTCTCGATTATCAAGAGTAAAGGCAAAGTTAAACTAAACTTCTAGCCACAACATCAAGCTTCTAGGAGAGCTTAAGTTTAGCGAATTCTTCGCTTTTCAGCTTTTCTTTAGCTTGTTGCCACAGGATTTCTAATTGAGCAAGCGAATACTCTGCTAAGGGCTTGTCGGTTAGTTGTTCAATCGCTGCTAGCCTTTGGATAAAACGTTGACTTGTGCCATGTAGTGCTGCGGCAGGATCAAGTTTTTGCCAGCGGGCAACTTGAATCAAAGCGAAGAATAGATCGCCCAACTCACTTTCTTGTCGCACTTTACTCTCATTTGCTAAGGCATACTGAAATTCATTCAATTCTTCGTCAAACTTTGCCCATACCTGTTCCAAGCTCTGCCATTCAAATCCTTGTGCTGCTGCCTTTTCAGAGATTTTTGTTGCAGCTACTATTGGTGGTGCTGAGCGAAGATATTTGCTAAGTTTTGTGGATAATTTTGCTATTTGATTAGGATCTTCTCCTTTCTCGATCGCTTTAATCTTTTGCCAATTGCTGGCTATTTCGGCTGGATCGTTTACTTGATTGCTTTCAGGATTGAAGATATGAGGATGACGGCGAATTAGTTTCTGAGTAATGCCTTCAGTCACTTCTTTGAGTGTAAATTGTCCGCGATCGCTTGCAACTTGGGCTAGTAAAACCACTTGCAATAACAAATCTCCCAATTCTTCACAAATTGCTAGGGAATCTTCGCTTCGAATGGCATCAACTACTTCATAGGCCTCTTCTAAGACATAGGGGGAAAGACTTTCGGCGGTTTGAGCTAAATCCCAAGCGCAACCAGCTTCAGGCGATCGCAATCGCGCAACTACTTCAATTAATTGTTGTAAGGAGGTGAGAACAGAGTTATTCACAGGATCAAGATATTTTAAAGATTTAACTTAGTTTAGCTGCTTCTGGCTAGGCAAGACTCTTCAAACTTCCTATATTTCAGTAAAACTTACAGCAGTTCAATTCCAAGTGCACCGCAAAAAAGGGTCGCAGGGCGTAGCCCCGCATTGGGTTTCATTTTTTGTGCATAGTCTGAATTTATTCTTCTGTTGGGAAGGAAGTAAACTAAATTAAGCCAAAAGTTATCTGTGATTCCATGCCTTTAATTGACTCTACTCTGATTGACGAAGCGATCGCGTGCCTAAGCCCAAAATTTAGTCAAATAGATTTGCAGGTCAAACGAAATCTAACTAAAGTGCTCCAAGCTTTTCGCGATCATCGGGTGGGAGCGCATCATTTTTCTAGCGTCACAGGATACGGACATGATGATGCAGGGCGAGAAGTTTTGGATCGAGTATTTGCTCAAGTAATGGGAGCAGAGGCGGCGGCGGTAAGAGTGCAATTTGTTTCTGGTACCCACGCGATCGCGTGTTGTTTGTTTGGCATTTTGCGCCCTGGGGATGAATTACTCTCAGTGGTTGGTGCGCCCTATGACACTTTAGAAGAAGTAATCGGCACGCGATCGGGTGGTACTGGTTCACTCCGAGATTTTGGCATCAGTTATCGCCAGCTAGATTTAACTTCAGATGGAACCGTCGATTGGCAAGCGTTGGCTCAAGCAGTTCAACCCCAAACTCGGATGGTGTTGATTCAAAGATCCTGTGGCTATGATTGGCGCAGTAGCTTATCTATTGCCGAAATCGGCAAAATTGTTGACTCAGTAAAATCGCAAAACCCAAACATAGTTTGCTTTGTAGATAACTGCTACGGCGAACTAATCGAAGATCAAGAACCACCCCAAGTCGGTGCAGATTTAATTGCTGGCTCCTTGATCAAAAATCCAGGTGGGACGATCGCTACGGCAGGAGGTTATGTGGCGGGCAAAGCAGAATACGTAGAAGCGGCCGCTTGTCGGCTCACTGCTCCAGGAATTGGCTCGGCAGGAGGTGCAACCTTTGACCAAAATCGGCTGTTGTTTCAAGGCTTATTTTTGGCATCGCAAATGGTAGGCGAAGCGGTGAAGGGAAATCATCTGGCTGCCTATGTGTTTGATCGCCTGGGCTATGCTGTGAAACCCTTACCCTTTGAACCGCGCCGAGATGTAATTCAAGCAATCAATCTTGGCTCAGCCCAAAAGTTAATTTCCTTCTGTCGCAACTTGCAAAAATTCTCGCCTATTGACTCTTACGTTGATCCAGTGCCTGCACCCATGCCTGGCTATGCAAGTCAGCTAGTAATGGCTGGTGGTTCTTTTATTGATGGCAGTACCTCAGAGCTTTCTGCAGATGGACCTCTGCGTGAACCATATACGGTATTTTTACAGGGCGGTACTCACTGGACTCATGTCGCGATCGCTTTAGAGAACTTTGAGCTAAGCACTTGAATTGGCAGGATCAAACTTGCTCACTCCCAAATGCCAAAGACTCCGCCGCAGTCAAGATGTGTTAGCATTTTCTAACTAAATGCGTTAAATCTTTCCATGAACTCTGCACCCGCTAAGCCTTTAACCCGCAGTGAATACGAAGCAATAATTGGTTTGGAAGTTCATTGCCAACTCAGTACGGTTACCAAGATTTTTTGTGGCTGTTCTACTACTTTCGGTGCAGTGCCCAACACTAATGTTTGTCCCATATGTTTGGGAATGCCTGGGGTGTTGCCAGTATTAAATCAAGGCGTGTTAGATTTTGCGGTGAAGGCAGGCTTAGCCTTAAATTGTCAGATTGCACCCATCAGTAAATTTGATCGCAAGCAATATTTCTATCCAGATCTACCCAAAAATTATCAGATTTCGCAATTCGATTTACCGATCGCTGAACATGGCTGGCTAGAAATTGCCCTAGAAGATGGCAGCACCAAGCGGATTGGCATTACCAGAATGCATATGGAAGAAGATGCAGGCAAATTGGTTCATGCGGGTAGCGATCGCTTGTCTGGCTCCAGTCATTCCTTAGTAGATTACAATCGAGCGGGCGTGCCTCTTTGTGAAATCGTGTCCGAACCAGATTTGCGCTCTGGCTACGAAGCTACTGCCTATATGCAAGAGATGCGCAGAATCGTGCGTTATTTGGGCGTATGTGACGGCAATATGCAGGAAGGTTCGATGCGTTGTGATGTGAATATCTCCATTCGTCCGATCGGGCGAGAGAAATTCGGCACTAAGGTAGAAATCAAAAATATGAACTCCTTCAGTGCGATTCAGAAAGCAATTGACTTTGAAATTGATCGTCAAGTTGAAGCGATCGCTACGGGCGAAAGAATCGTGCAAGAAACTCGCCTATGGGAAGAGAATGCCCAACGCACAATCTCGATGCGCAAGAAAGAAGGTGCTAGCGACTATCGCTTTTTCCCTGAGCCAGATTTAGTCTCAATTGAATTACCTAGCTCAGTAATTGAGAATTTCCGTCAAAATCTACCAGAATTACCGAATGGCAAACGCGATCGCTACCAACACGAATTAGGATTCAGCGCTTATGAAGCAAATATCTTGGCAGATGATCGCAGCGTAGCAGAATATTTTGAAGCAGTTTTAGCCAAAGGAATTGAGCCGAAGTTAGCTTTCAACTGGATTATGGGTGATATTACTGCCTATTTGAATGAACAAAAGCTAAAAATTTCCGAATTACCGCTCACCCCAGAAGTATTAGCGGAATTAATTAATTTAATCCATGTCGGCACGATCACAGGCAAAATCGCCAAGGAAATTCTGCCCGAATTATTAGCGAAAGGTGGTTCAGTTAAAGTGCTAATCGAATCCAAGAATCTCACGGTTCTAGCTGGGGATGAATTAGAGAAGTTAATCGATCAAGTAATTGCCGAACATTCCAAAGAAGTCGAACAATATCGCTCAGGCAAAACCAAGTTGATGGGCTTCTTCGTCGGACAAACCATGAAGCGATCGCAAGGAAGAGCAGAACCTCAATCGACCAATGAAATGCTCAATCGCAAATTAGCCAGCCCCTAAAATACTTTAATAACGCTTGACGTGACTACTCAGGACAAAAGTAATCAGACGAAAAGAGGCTTGCCAAGAAAGACACTAAGTAAGAGCATCTAGAATATCAAGAACCTGCTATACCTAGGTGAATTCCTAGAAAGATTCTACCTACTACTTTCAAGATAGGTACTTTCAAGATAGGTACTTTCAAGATAGGGTCGCAGGGCGTAGCCCTGTAATGGGTTTTAAAGATGTAGTCCCTGGGTAATTTGTCTCTTAGAAACCGCCCTATGAGTCTTGCGTAAGCCCTGATTTAGCAGTAATGGATCATTATTTAAAAAATAAGCAATAATTCGTTAGAGTTTTATGAAATAGAAAAATTATTTATCTATAAACAGAGGCAAGACCAAGGTGACAAAATAATATGCCAAAGGCGCAGTGAAAACGTAGCTATCTGCCCGATCAAGAATCCCGCCATGACCAGGAATTAGTTGCCCAGAATCCTTCACCCCAGCATCTCGTTTCATCATCGACTCGGTTAGATCTCCCAAGAGGCTGGCGATCCCGATCGCTATTCCCAAAAACCCACCAGTCAGCCACCAGTAAGCCCATCCTAACTGCCAAGCCCAAATCAGCGCCACCGCCAAACAACTGAGCAACCCAAACACTGCTCCTTCAACTGTTTTTTTCGGGCTAATATCTGAGAGCCTAGTCCGACCCAGCGCCTTGCCAAATACATAGGACCCTATATCTGAAGCCCAAATACAGCTAAATACGATCAGTACATACACGCCGCCAAGATCAACTCCTGCACCATGCCAAATTTCTAACCCTGACCCTCCGATATTTCTGAGCCTGATCCAATAGCTAGGTAGGTAGCCACCATAAAACAAGCCTAAAATCGAGGCGGAGATATCGGCAATAGTTGCCAGTTTTGGTTGAAATAAAAGATAAAAACAAATACAAGTGCCAGCTACAGGGAATACAGCATCGCCCAGGCTACCGTTGATTTGACAAATTACCAGTAAGATCTGACTGACTACAATCGTGGTCTTCGCCGCAGGTAGCATTCCTTTAGCGCGCACCAGTTGAAAATATTCCAGTTGTGCCAAATAGATCAATAAACTGAAAGCTACCGTAAAAGCCCAACCGCCCCAAGCGATCGCTGCCAAAGCTAAAGGGATAGCCACAGTGGCACTGAGGACACGCGTCCAGGGAAATGACTTGAGCGGATTTGCACCTTGATCCATGGATTAAATTAGGAAGATAGACTTGAAGGTAAATAGAGATCATGCAGCAAAACTACTACACAATCTTAAGGATTACACCTTGGGCAAGCGATCGCCAAATCCGCCAGGCCTACCGAGATTTAAGTAAGTTGTATCATCCTGACACAACCAACCTAGACTCTGACGAAGCAATCAGCAAATTTCAGCATCTGAATGCAGCCTATGCCATGCTCAGCAATCCTGAACGTCGGGCTGAATATGATCGTCTGATCCACTTTTCTCGCTTTGAATATCAGCCAAAATTTGAACAGAACTCTTTTGTTCCTTCCAATTGGCGCTATGATGATGGTCTGCCTAGCGAACGTCCGCTATCTGGTGGTGAAATCTTTTCCCTGGTTCTACTACTGCTCACCCTTCTGCTCTGCTTGGCGATCGCGGTCATAGTTGCCGTATTACGCGGCGATCCACTCTTACCACAGTCTTAACTTATTAGTTTCAGTATTCTAGCCCTAGTATTCCAATGATTCTACCCTCCCCCGACACCATTCTCTATAACCATCCATTGTCCCAGGTTGATCAGTGGCTCCAATCCCAAGATTGCCATCAGGATGCCAACAATCCTAGCCTTTGGTATGTAGAGCGCCAAGATTGGCAAGCAGAAATCTACATGGACATTGAAGAAATTCGGGTACGGTACATCAATGCTCTGCCAGGAAATAAGGATGTTCATCGAGCTTTTCCTTATTCTTTGAGCCGTCGCGACCTTGAAGATGCAATTTTTACGGGTCCTTAGCCCTTGACTAATTTCATACTTGGCGTTAAGTAGTTATTGAGGAGGATTAATAGGGTTGGAAAAATTATATAACATTGCCATCTTGGGTGCTACAGGTGCAGTAGGTACGGAACTACTCAGCCTTTTACAAGAGCGCAGTTTCCCGATCAATCAATTGAAGCTTCTGGCATCAGCCAATTCCGCAGGTAAAGTAATTGCCTTTGGCCAAGAAAAAATTACAGTTGAAGCAGTTACACCTGAAGCATTTAATGGTGTAGATCTAGTGCTGGCCTCGGCTGGAGCATCTACAGCTAAACATTGGGCAGCGATCGCAGTCCAAGCTGGAGCCGTAGTAATTGATAATTCAAGTGCTTTTCGGATGGATCCTGATGTGCCTTTAGTTGTGCCAGAAGTGAACCCCCAAGCGGCAGCCAAGCACCAAGGAATCATTGCCAATCCCAACTGCACCACAATTTTGCTAAATGTAGTAATCTATCCTCTACATCAAGTAAATCCAATTAAACGGATTGTAGCTGCCACCTATCAGTCTGCAAGCGGAGCAGGTGCAAGGGCGATGGCAGAGCTTGAGCATCAGTCACGGGCAATCTTAGCAGGTGAAGCGCCTGTAGCTGAAGTGTTACCCTATCCCTTAGCCTTTAACCTTTTTCTGCATAACTCGCCCATGTTAGAAAGTGGTTACTGCCAAGAAGAAATGAAGATGGTGCAAGAAACCCGCAAGATTTTTGATTGCCCAGATCTACCGATAACCGCTACCTGTGTTCGGGTTCCCGTATTGCGCGCGCATTCTGAGGCAATTAACCTAGAGTTTAGCCAACCGATGTCAGCCGAAACTGCCCGCCAGATTCTCGCCAAAGCCCCAGGGGTAAAGCTGCTCGAAGACTTTAGCCAAAATCGCTTCCCCATGCCCCTAGATGTAAGTGGCAAAGATGAAGTGCTAGTAGGGCGAATCCGACCAGACATTTCCCATAGTCATGGTTTAGATCTGTGGATCTGCGGTGACCAAATTCGCAAGGGAGCAGCCCTAAATGCGATTCAAATTGCCGAGTTGCTAATTAGCCAAAATCTTTTATAACTTCTTTTATGATTTAAGTAAGCCTATGATTTTCCCCATTACGCTAAATTCTTATATCTATTTTGAGCCGCTAATGGTTTTACTGAGCCAACACCCTGAGCCAGGATCATGAGTAACTCCCAAACTAAAACCCAAACTAAAACTCAGAGTAATCCTGATTTTGGTCATTTAATTACCGCGATGATTACCCCTTTTGACTTAGAGGGCAATGTAGACTTTGCGGCGGTTGAAAGATTGACCGAACATCTAATTTCAAATGGCAGTGATTCTCTAGTGGTATGTGGTACAACGGGCGAATCGCCTACTCTTTCCTGGAATGAAGAGTATGAACTATTTCAAGTAGTGCAAAGGGCGGCTAGTGGTAGGGTAAAGGTCATAGCTGGAACAGGCTCAAACTCCACCAGTGAAGCGATCGCTGCCACCCAAAAAGCGGCTAAATTAGGACTAGATGGTTCACTCCAAGTTACGCCCTACTACAACAAGCCTCCCCAAGAAGGATTATTTCAACATTTCCAAGCGATCGCTCACTCAGTCCCAGATCTGCCAATAATTTTGTATAATGTTCCTAGTCGCACAGGATGTCGCTTAGAATCCTCTACAGTTGAACGTCTGGCTCAAGCTTCCAATACGCCAAACATAGTTGCGATCAAAGAAGCTACAGGCGACCTAGATCTAGCTAGTCAGATTCGTAGCAATACCCCTGAGGAATTTGCAATCTACTCTGGAGATGACTCTCTTACTCTGCCCTTATTGGCAATTGGCGCAAAAGGAGTAGTTAGCGTTGCTTCTCACCTAGTTGGCAAGCACATCCAGGAAATGATTCAAGCGTTCCTTGTAGGCAATAATCAACTTGCAACCGAGATCCATTTGAAGCTCTTTCCTTTGTACAAAGCTCTCTTTCATACTTCTAATCCTATTCCTCTAAAAACTGCCTTGAAGATACTGAACTTAGACACTGGTATATTGCGATCGCCCTTAAACTTAGGCGGAGATTTAGGTAAGAATTTTGGCAGAGAAAGCTCAGAATTGGAATCCAACCTGGAGTCGATCCTCAAAGTAGCAATGAATCCTCTTGGATTAATTAAGCAATAACCAATAGTTAACTAAGAACTAATCCAGCAATAATTTAAGGCTACTCTAATGATCTATGCGATCGCAGACTCACCAAAGATTCTCAAGCTTGACAGCTATTCATCAACCAGCTAATGAATTCGCCAAGTCACCTTGAAGATATAAGAAGATTCCCACTGTAGATTTCTACTGTAGATCTTCACTTAAAAGTTTCCACTAAACCTGTATAACCGATTAAATCAATCAAATTAACTTATGATTAAAAACTCAACTGCGCCTGCGCTCAAGATTATTCCCCTCGGTGGACTAAAGGAAATTGGCAAAAACACTTGGGTGTTTGAAATCAATGATGAAATCATGCTACTTGACGGTGGGCTTTCTTTTCCTGAAGGGAATATGCCTGGAGTCAATGTGGTTTTACCTGACATGACCTATCTGCGCCAGAATAAGCACAAGATCAAAGGCATGATTGTTACCCACGGTCATGAAGATCACATCGGTGCCATCCCATTTCATTTGAAGCAGTTTGAGATTCCGATCATCTACGGACCTCGCCTAGCAATGGCACTGTTGGAAGACAAATTGCGTGAAGCAGGGGTTTTGAACAAAACTGAATTGCGTAGAGTTGTACCGCGTGACGTAGTGCGCATTGGCAAAAATTTCGTAGTGGAATTCATTCGCAACACCCACTCAATTGCTGACAGCTGCACGATCGCGATTAATACGCCAGCAGGCATGGTAGTTCACTCTGGCGACTTCAAAATCGATCATACACCTGTAGATGGTGAGTTTTTCGACTTCCATCGTTTAGCCGAACATGGAGAAAAAGGAGTCCTCTGTCTAATTAGCGATTCCACCAATGCTGAAATTCCTGGCGTAACTGCCTCTGAGCGCTCAGTTTATCCTAACTTAGAGCGAATCTTTGCTGCTGCCCCTGGTCGAGTAATTGTGACTACATTTGCTTCTTCCGTACATCGAGTGAATATGATTTTGGAAATTGCTGAAAAGCAAGGCAAAGTGGTCGGAATTGTTGGACGTTCAATGTTGAATGTCATCGCCCATGCCCGTACTCTAGGCTATATCAAGTGTCGAGATGAATTACTGCAACCATTGCAAAATCTACGCCACTATCGCCCCGATCAAATTTTGATTCTTACTACTGGTTCCCAAGGAGAGCCAATGTCTGCGCTCACGCGGATGGCAAATAGTAGTCACCGCCAATTACAAATTGAGAAAGGCGATACGGTAGTATTTTCCGCCCATCCAATTCCAGGCAACACTATTCCTGTAGTGCGGACAATTGACAAGTTGATGGCAATGGGTGCAAATGTAGTATACGGCAGAGATAAAGGAATTCACGTTTCAGGACATGGTGCCCAAGAAGATCAAAAGATGATGCTTGCACTCGTGCGTCCTAAATTCTTTTTCCCCGCTCACGGTGAATTGAGAATGTTGTTGCAACATGCACGTATGGCAGAAGCGATGGGAATTCCTAAAGAGAATATTGTAATTGCTGAAAATGGCGATGTAGTTTCTGTCTCTGAAGATCAGATTAGAATCTCTGACAAAGTTCCTTCAGGCGTGGAATTAGTCGATAGTTCCCATGACGGAATTGTGAAAGGGGATATTTTACGCGATCGCCAACAAATTGCTGGAGATGGAATTATCACTTTGGCCCTATCGATTGGTCTAGATGGAAAACTAGCTGCCAATCCCGATATGCAACTGAACGGAGTGGTTTTACCCCAAGAGCGTTCCGAATTACTCGCATTAATTGTCCGCACCGTAGAAAGCACCTTGTCAAATTCTTGGCAGGACTTTGCTAGAGCCTTGGGGAATACCCTGGAAATTGACTGGGTAGGCTTGCGTGGACAAATTGAGAAAGAGATCAGTCGTGTTTTGAAAAATAAAATGCAAAGTCGTCCAATTATTTCGATCTTGTTGCAAACTCCGATGTCTCATCCGATGGCTGTATCCACCGCAGCTAACGGCTCAAGCCCATCCATTCCTGTGCCAGTCAAGAATTCTCTGGTTCTACCAGATGTGAGTACCACTCCTGCGGTGGGTAAGCGTCGTCGTACACCTGTAGCAGTTTCCTAAATTCTCAGGTAGAAATTAAATTTGAAAGATCAAACTTGAGCCAAAATCGTAATAAAAAATCCCTAGGAGAGATCCTAGGGATTTTCAATTAAATCTAAATTAACTTACGTAAAGACTTAGCTTAAACCTACACTAGCTCCAACTTTACCAGTAGCTAACTCAACCTTCACAATTCTGCCACCCATTTTCATGATCCGTTGTTGCTCACGGAACCAGTTGTCATAGGGAACCAACTTAGTGAAATAGGTATTTTGTAGTTCGCGTTGGGTGCGGATTCGAGTTTGACTAGGTACGCAGGCAGTGACCTTAAACATACGCATGGCAGATTTTCTCCTTTGGATTAAATTTTAGAATTTTTAATATTAATTTCTTAATTGGATAACTGGCTGGTAAGTAACTTCTACTTTTATAGACAAGACTAAGGCGAGAAAGCAGGAGGAAAAAGTCAGAAAATAAAGAATAAAAGCAAGTTTGCCCTAACTATCTATTTAACTTAACCTTAGCTACCTGTATTCCTCGCCCCAAAAATTGACTACAAAGATTTGACTAGAATGATCTGCTAATTAGACAAATTCAGAACTAGGTCAGACCAGAACAAATATAGTCAAAGAAAGTACCCATTTCTTTACCAGCATCAGCGCCAACCAAAGCAGCAGTGACTTCTTTCATCGCTTGGATAGCTTGAACGGTAGAAACAATCGGAACTCCTAAAGAGTTGTAAGTTTCTTTCAAACCATTGAGCACGCGCTCATCCAAAATGGAAGCATCACCAGCCAACATGGCATAGGTGGCATAGCGGAGGTAGTAGTCCAAATCGCGAATACAAGCAGCATAGCGACGAGTTGTATACATATTGCCACCGGGACGGGTAACATCTGAGTACAACAAAGACTTAGCTACGGCTTCTTTAACGATAGTTGCAGCATTGGCGCTAATGGTAGCAGCCGCACGAACGCGAAGTTCACCAGTGGCAAAGTAGCCCTTGAGTCTCTCGATCGCGGCGATGTCTAGGTATCTGCCTTGAACATCTGAAGAATTAATGACGGAAGTAATTGCGTCTTGCATTTTTTTATAGTTAGTTATCTAGTTTACTTAGTTTTCTAGTTCATATATAGAAGGCGATGCCCAGCTAAATTGAATTCAGCAAGAGCTTACTGCATTGCACCAACAACTTACTGCATTGCACCAACAACATAGTCAAAGTAGAAACCAGCTTCAGCCGAATCTTCAGCCGAGAGCAACTGAGCAGCTACATTCTTCATGGCACGGATACCTTCAGCTACCGCAGGAATAGGAGTACCCAAGGAGTTATACATCTCACGTACACCCACGATCCCGATTTCTTCAATCGGAGTGATGTCACCAGAGACGATTCCGTAAGTTACTAAACGCAAATAGTAATCTAGGTCACGCAAACAGGTTGCGGTCATTTCTTCGCCGTAAGCATTACCGCCGGGAGAAACTACGTCAGGACGCTTCTGGAACAATTGATCGCCAGCTTGCTTAACAATGCGTTCGCGAGATTCGGTCAGAGCTTGGGCAATGCGAACGCGGCGCTCACCAGATCCCACAAAACTTCTGATCCGATCCAATTCGCCTGGGCTAAGGTAACGGGCCTCAGCATCAGCATTCACGATAGACTTCGTGACTACACTCATCTAACTGTTTCCTCCAAAATAAGGGTTTCTAAATAAGGAATCTAACAGGCTTTTTATTGCCAGCTTTTATACTTTCCTATTCTGCCTTGAACTGTATCGATCTGACTAATACTTCTTAATAATTCTTAGAACTTTGGTGGGATTTGATTGGTCCTAGTTAAGTTATTTGCATATCCAAAGACTGATTTTTACTTACTTGGCAGGTAGATTGATCCTTTTGCGCAAAGCGATCGCTCTTCTTTGGGCTATTTCATTGTTTGGTTCAATTACCAGCACCTGTTCATAGGCTTCTAGCGCCTGAGCCACTAATTTCTTACTTTCATATACGTTGCCGAGATTATTCCAAGCAGCTAGGTATTGGGGCTGAAGGCTTAAGGATTCCTTATAATTTTTAATTGCTAAATCAAATTGCTTTTGGGCAAAGTAGGCAAAGCCGATCGCATTATAAATTTCTGCCATTTCTTCACCGCCTGCCTTTAGGGCCCGCTGAAATTCACTTAGAGCCTTGGGATAAAGCTTTTTGCGCAGATAAATACTACCCAGTTGATAATGCTCTAGGGGATCGCCTTTTTCAGTTTGCAGCTTGGGCTGTAGATCGGAGATCACCATTTCCATGCGGCGATTCTTTAGAACTTGTTGCACGATCAACCAGCCTACTACACCCAGCAAGGTCACCAATGCGCCCAAATAGCCGATCGCCAAATAATCTGCCATGATTCAGTCTAAAATCCAAAACTACTATTCTTCATGTTAAAGCTAAAGTGCGACTAAAATGAGAACCGCAGATTTAGCCTAACGCGAGAATTGAAGTTGATGTGGAGTCTTGTCAGTACGATCCTTTTAGCTGCTTCCTTACAGGTAGTGTTGGATTCATCTCTAACCCATTTACCAGGAATTTGGTCAGCGATCGCTAGTGCCCCAGTAATTGCCGCACCTCCTGCACCATCTTTAGCCCAGTCTCCTGATCCAATTGCCGAAGCCGCTACCAATGCTCATATTGCCAACTTAAAGCAAGCAGGTTATGGCGAAACCAGTCAGGGAATTTGGCTGCAAACCAACGATGGCAATTTACTTGCCAGTCGTCAAGCCACCCGCCCCCTACCTGTAGCATCCTTGACTAAAGCCGCAACTACCTTGGCAGCACTCTCTACCTGGGAGCCTGACTATCGATTTGTGACCGAAATTAGTACTAATGGCAGACTTAAAGGCGATGTATTGCAAGGTGACTTGATCATTCAGGCAAGTGGTGACCCTTTTTTGGTTTGGGAAGAAGGTATCGCTTTGGGCAACACGCTCAATCGCATGGGTATTAGGCAAGTGCAGGGCAAACTAATCACCACTGAAGGTTTCTACATGAATTTTGAAACCAACCCGAAAATTTCTGGCAACTTGCTGCGCCAAGCATTAAATGCCAATAGTTGGTCAGCCGAGATTAGCGCCCAATATGCCACCATGCCCGCAGGCACACCCAAACCCAGCTTGAGAATTCAAGGCGCAACCTTAGTCAGAACCACTCCCGTCTCCGCCCGTCCTTTAATTCGTCATTTTTCCCTACCTTTATGGCAAATCCTGAAGCGGATGAATACCTACAGTAATAATGTAATGGCAGATTTGCTGGCTAATTCTTTGGGCGGAGCAGCAGCAGTCACCAGTAAGGTAATTGGGGCTACGGGCATTCCTCGGAATGAGATCCGACTGGTAAATGGCTCTGGCTTGGGGCAGCAAAATCAAATTTCTCCCAGGGGGATAGTAGCAATTCTGATCACGATTCAAAACCGTGCGCAAACTCTCAGGATGTCCCTAGCCGACTATTTCCCCATTAGTGATTGCAACTGCGGCACAATCGAGGGCAGAGGCTTACCTCTAGGCGTAATCGCTAAAACTGGTACACTTTCGGATGTAAGTAGCTTGGCTGGCGTAATTCAAACCCGTGATAAAGGGGCAGTTTGGTTTGCGATCATCAATCGTGGAGAAGGGGATCTTGGTTGGTTCCATGGCTTGCAGGATCGACTTTTGCGCAACCTCACCCAAAAATGGGGTGCCAAGCCGATTGGCATACCTCTAACTCCATCCCTCAACTTTAGCCCTACCCCCTGGCAAGATCAAGAGCGCAATCAAGTTATTGGTACTCCGTAAAATTCTTTGGCTTTTTATCTTCTATACAATTTGTGATGGTTTCTATCAAGACCTTGGGTAACTTAGATTTTAATGAGGGATTAATTTTGAACAAAGCTTAGCTAGGTAAACACATGAAATTAAAAGTCGAACTGAAGCTAGTCAATTATTTACTTAGCCAACAATCCACTGAAAAAGGCTTCACCTTAATTGAACTACTGGTGGTAATTATCATTATTGGTATCCTTGCCGCGATCGCTCTTCCTAGCTTTTTAAATCAATCTAGTAAAGCCCGTCAGACCGAAGCAAAAACCTATTTAGGCACTCTGAATCTTGCTCAGCAAGCCTATTACACAGAAAAACAAACCTTTGCCGCTGGTTTAGATCGACTTAATGCTGGTGTCAATCCAACTACTGAGAATTATAACTATGTCACCTTTAGGGATGGTCAATCTGCCATAAACACAGCCTCACCCATATCTAGCTCAGCCCTTAAATCCTATGCTGGCGCTGTAAGCCCTGTGACTTTGGCGGGATCGGACGGATTAGCCATTCCATCAGCAATCTGTGAAGCATTGCAGCCTGTAGCTCTAGGTGGAACACAGACCCCTACTGTCCTACTTACCTTTAATCTGCCATTTCCAACTAACGCTGCACCACAATGTAATGGTAGTAATCTAACAACAGGTTTTATCGCTGTTAACTAAGCCCAACAAAAAATTACTTAGAAAAACTTTAAATGTGATGTTATCAACTACAAAACTTCTGGGTATCTTGAAAAAGAGACTTAAGAAAGTCAACCAACCTTCGCCCTAAGACTCTTAATTATTCTAACCAGGACACAATCATGAAATCAGAATTTAAGGCTAAATTAGTCAATCACCTTCTCAACAAGAAGAATGCTGAAAAAGGTTTTACCTTGATTGAGCTTCTAG
Source organism: Pseudanabaenales cyanobacterium (assembly GCA_038246525.1). GTDB lineage: Bacteria > Cyanobacteriota > Cyanobacteriia > Pseudanabaenales > Pseudanabaenaceae > JANRLH01. The sequence goes on along the minus strand of JBBRVV010000002.1, from coordinate 859 downwards.
TTGTAATCATCATCATCGGTATTCTTGCCGCTATCGCTCTACCTTCCTTCTTGAACCAAGCTGCTAAGGCTCGTCAGTCTGAAGCTAAGACCTATGTTGGTTCTGCCAACCGTACTCAACAAGCCTATTACCTAGAGAAGCAACGATTTGCTCCTAACCTAACCGATCTTGCGCTAGGCATACCTACTGCGACCTCAAATTACAATTATGCTACTACTGGTTCATCTAGGGGTGTTACAGGTACTGATGCTAACGCCATTAGTCGTTCTGAGCCTATAGGTACTGACATCAAAGCCTATGGTGGTGCTGTGAACCTCGCAACTCCACAAGCTGGTGGTGATGCTACAACCTTGGCTATTTTGTGCGAAGCAGAAAAGGCTCCAGTTAACGCTGGCGCTATAACTTTCACAGTTGCCAATGTTACCTTGACTCTTAACGCAGCTCCTCTTTGTATCGGTAATCTTACTAGTGGCTTCGTTCCAATTAACTAAATTAACCTAAAAGCTAATAATGCTTTTAACTTTCTAACTTTTAGGCTAAGTCAATTTAATTACATTAAATATTAGGGTGGGAGCTTTAACCCACTCTTTTTTATGGTTATTTTTATTGGTATGACCTTAAGATAGTTGTTGGTTAGGTAACACTAGGTAAGCCCAACCAGTTACCAAGTTTTCTAGGATGATCAAAAATTCGTAGCTTTTACTTTATTCTCACCTTAAGGATTATGAACGAAATATCTTTTTCCCTAGAATCTGAAAACTTAGTTTCCTTGAAGGAAGATGCCCTTGAGAACCTAGTAAAAAATAAATATGATGAAGCGATTAATTTCTACAAGCGGTTAATATCTTTAGATCCAACT
>JBBRVV010000001.1:0-27084 GCA_038246525.1 Pseudanabaenales cyanobacterium | reverse complement strand
CCCTGCTTGGAACGACTACCATCGGGCATCAGCGCTTCGCAAAGATTCGCGCCCATAAAACTGGTGCTATAAATATTAATCTCACTCAAGTCGGCATATTTGATTAAAAGATCTAGTTCTTGGGACATGGGCTAAATGGCTGATAAGATACTTAATTGAGTTTAAGCGATTATTTAGAAATTTTCGGCAATTACAACTTGATTGCGTCCTTGTCTTTTGGCTCGATACAATGCCTCATCTGCGCGCTTAAATAGGCGGCTAAGACTTACTTGGGGCTGGTGGGAAGCTATGCCAAATGAAGCAGTCACTTTTCCTACTACGGAGATTTGATGATTTGCGATCGCGATTCGCAAACGTTCAGCTAATTCTTTTAATTCGGACTGATTCTCTCCTATCACCACGATCAAAAATTCTTCGCCACCCCATCGAATTAGCGTATCTTTCTTTCTTAAATGCGCTTCACAGGTCTGGGTAATTTCCTGCAACACGCGATCGCCGATCAAATGTCCAAAATTATCATTAACTCGCTTGAAGTTATCAATATCAAATAGAATAACACCAACTTCTCTATCAGCTTGATTGATTAGAATTTGCAGAATTCTCTCGCCTTCACCACGATTAAAAGCGCCAGTCAAAGCATCTCTCTCTGACATTTCCTTAAGCTGAATCCTTTCCAAATAAAGACTATGTGCGTTTTCTTGCAGATTCCCATTGAACATAATCAAAGCAAAATTCACTCCCATAGCTGGCACAAAAGTAAAGATTAAATCTAGTCCCCTAGGTGTTTCTAACTCTTGAAGATGGAATATAAAGTAAGTAACAATCGGTAATGCTACTATCGCCCAATAGAAAAGCACTGTTCTAATTGCATCCCTGGGGCACAAAAATACAGTCATGCTAGTGTTAAGCAAAAAAATGCCCGAACTAATTGGCGGCAGAGTATCAACAAAATGTTTCTCAGGATTTAGCAGCGCTTCTAGCAGAAAAAAATATATTGGGAAAATGAGTGCAAAAGTACTCCACCCTAAGGCGATTTTAGTCACTAGATAGAGCTTTTGTGGTTGCCGATCTAGATAAACTATCAGGCTCAAACAGACAATTACACTGAGGGGAGGAATGACTAGAGATAATGGATGAGTGTTTCGATTAAACAGATGGAGTATGGTCATAACCATTGTGCCCAATGCCGCAACTTCCAGACTAAGGACTAAGGCTCTACGCTTAAGCAGTTCTAGTGAATCGTTCTTCATCAAATCCATAATCTAAAATCTAAGTAATATGCAAAAATTGAGTTAATTAGGTAATCTTATTCTAAAATCATAGCCGTGACGATCAAAATTGCTATTTTAACCGCTTCCGATCGCGCCAGTGCAGGCATATATCAAGATCTCTCAGGTCAAGCGATCGCTGATTTGCTCAAGTCATATCTCCTTAGCCCTTGGCAGTCAGTTTATCGGCTAATACCAGATGATCAAACCACAATTGAACAAAACTTGATCGAATTAATAGATCAAGAAAAATGCTGTTTGGTAATCACCACTGGTGGCACTGGACCCGCACTCAGAGATGTTACGCCAGAAGCAACCGCAGCAGTATGTGAAAAAATGCTGCCAGGCTTTGGTGAATTGATGCGAAGTGTTTCACTCAAATATTTACCGACCGCAATTCTTTCACGTCAAACGGCAGGAATTAGAGGTCAGGCTTTGATTGTGAATCTACCTGGTAAACCCAAATCAATTCAGGAATGTCTGTCTGCGGTATTTCCCGCCATTCCCTACTGTTTGGATCTAATTGGTGCGCCTTTTTTGGAATGTAATGCGAAAGTGATTCAGGTATTTCGGCCGAAAAACTAGAATATAAAAGAATTAACTGCCTAAGCGCCGCAGAATTAGCAAAAGTAAGCCCAAGATTCCTAATCCCAAAATCCCAGCTAAAGGATTGCCGCCGATGCCTGTGATCACCTCAGGTACTACGCCGCTAGGCTGCAAAAGCTTAGTTGTTGAGAGAATATAGTATGCGCTTACCATGCCACCATGAATTGCGATCGCTAATCCGAGTCTGCCTTTTCCCACTCGTCTAGCTGCTGCCATATTCAGCCCAAGAAGCACTAGCCCTGGAAACTGTGGTGCGGTTGCGAGGAGCAAAGCTAGAGGTTTGATAAAATTAAAATGTAAAAAAGCATAGACTAAACTACTATACCAATGGGCACGATTAGCGCCATAGTCTCGTTGCAGTTCGGTCAACATCCAACCACGAAAGAGCAATTCCTCCGCAAAACCTACGCCTAGCCCAGTCAAGGTGCCTGGTAAAATTGCGGCCTGCCAATTCACCTCGGAATGGAGCGTCTGCCAGCCCAGAGCATACTGTAAGCCCATCAGTACCGCCAAGCTAAAAATGCCGATCGCTAAGCCAATTAATAATTCTTGGGTGTTGCGCCAACTATTAACTAAACCGTAATAAGCATAGGGTTGCGGCTGCTTTTCTACATACCTGCCCCAAAAGCCAATCAGCGCAATAAACTCCAGGTATACCAGCACAATCAAAGCGGTACCAAAGTAATCACCCCAAATTAAATACACAGGTGCAGCGATCGGTAACCAGAGGCAAAGTAGAACCAACAAAAATAGTGCCAATCTAGCAGGAGCCGCTAATTTTTGCCAAGTTTGCCAATTAGTTAAAGTCAAGACTATTCATCAGGCTCAATCGTGCTGGTCAACCCCTTACTTTTCAAGCCTTCACAGTAAAACTCAGCGTGTTCTTGCACACAGGTAATCACCAGCGCAAGACCATTGGCGTGGGCTTCCATCATAATATCGACTGCCTGGGGCTGGGTCAAACTATTCACTACTTCGATTAAGCTGCGGACGACGTGCTCCATAGGATTAAAGTCGTCATTGTGTAAAAGTACGCGGTAGCGGGGCGCAATTTTTCTAACGGTTGAGGTGCGTTCAATTGTTTCGGTAGACATTACGTTTCGCCTTGGATTTAGTCACTGATTGACCTAGAAGATGCAGATTAAATTTCATCCCCTTGGCAATCTATCTTAACAAAGATGAAGTTGATTGCCAATCACCTGCTTAACCAGCGATCGCTGTAATCCCATAGCTGCCAAATACGCTTAACTTTTCGGTGATATCTGCCAACGCCAAGATTACTTCCTGCATTCTTGACTCTGCTAGGGAAGCTTCGGCATCTGCAAAAAAAATATAATCACCCAAGGATTTCTTGGTGGGTCGAGACTCAATTCTACTTAAATTTATTTCCCGCTCCGCAAATATTGCCAAGGTTTTGACTAAGGCTCCAGGCATATTTTTCTTCAAACTAAAAGCAATGGAAGTATGGGTGCCAGAAATAGTTGGCACGGTGATTCCCATTACCCAAAAGCGGGTGCAATTATCAGGATGGTCATTGATCGGACAAACTACAACTGGTAATTGATACATTTTGGCGGCTCTAGGTGAAGCGATCGCCGCAAAATTAGGATTCTGTTTGGCTGCCTGGACTCCTTCAACCGTGGAATTGGTGGCAATTTGTTGAGCTTGGGGCAGATTTTGATCTAACCAATTTTGACATTGTGCTAGGGGTTGGGGATGAGAATAAACCGCCGAAATCTTACTCAAATCTTGGCAATTACTTAGCAAGGCATTTTTGATCGGCAAAACCAAAGCCTGCTGAATTTGCAAACCCTCCAATTCCCAAACAGTATCTAGGGTCATGGTTACGCTGCCTTGAATTGAATTTTCGGCGGGCACGATCGCTAAATGTTGCTTTCCTCTGACTACCGCTTGAATCGCCTGGGGAATAGTCGGATATGGCACTAGATCGGGTGAACTTCCGCTACAAAAATGCTGCACATAACCCCATGCTGCTAATTCGGAATAGGTTCCCACTGGACCTAAGTAAGCGATCGCCTGTGACTTATTCATCCCAATCAGCTTCCGTAAAAGTGAGTTTCATTCTTCATTTTCACTGAACTTACCTGGTTTTTTTGTCTTTAGATAAAAGCTTAAGTCTTAAAATTGATGCTCAATCTTTAGTAACAATAGTTTCCAAGACTTCTATACGCTCTTTTAATCCATCTGATGGCTTAGATGGAAACAGCTTTTTCACTACCCAATTAAAAGTTAAGAATCCCATGGAAGTAACTGAAGCACCTAATAATAAACCACTGAGAGGATTACTTTCTGGAATAGAAGCAGGAATTTGTTTTTCTGTTCTTAAGATTGAGTCTTCAGCCTTAGCTAAATTAGTTACCGTTAAATTCCTTTCTTGGTGGTTATCAATTTGCAAATTGGGAGCGCAGTCAGAATTTCCCAAATTTAGAAATCCTTCACGGTTACAGTTTATGATAGTTTTAGCATTCTGATTAAGAGTATTAATTTGCAAAGCATTAACGCAATTGGGTGCAAAGGTAACTGCTCCAAGAAAAATTAAGAATGCGTACAGGACTCTACAAACTTTAGAAAGAAGCATAAGCTAAAATTCCCCATCTAAAATGATTTCGACTTGGCATAATAATTTATGAACCATTAGATCCTGAAATCTTACTAGTGTTTGGGCTTTCCTGTGGATTGAAAGATTCCAGTACCACTTTGGCAGCGTATACAGTTGCTCCGCCAATGGCGACGGTACCAATAACAATGACAGGTAATGCTGCGGCAACCGCTAGACCAGCAGCTATTCCGCCGCCAACAATCAATCCAACAGCATCTAAGCCAGAAGTGATACCAGCAGCACTTAATCCTTCAACCATGCCTGCATTCGCAACAAGAACTATAGAACTTACTCCGCCGCTAACTGCACCAATAATAGTGCCAGCTATGAAAGTAAAAATAGATTCACCCTCATGGTTATTGTTTTCAATTCTTTCGGCATTTTGAGTTACGTTGATAGTAGTACTGTTTGCAAGCGCATCTGTAGGGCAAGACATAAGCATTACCAAAACTAAAATTAGAGAAATGATTTTCTTTAAGTAAAAGCTAGAGGAAAAGATATTTGTAGTCAGAGTTGCTTTAGACTGGGGCAACGCAGATTTTACTGATTCGCTGACTACTGTAGACATAAAATAAAACCTTTAAGTTTGTATCTTCACCGAAAATTATACAGCAAAATCAATCACTGCAAAGATGTTATTTTTATAACTTTCTTGAGAACATCCTGCACTTTATTCTTGAGTCGGCGTTCAATTTTACCTATGAATTAATTGCCAGCTAAATTTTAACTGTTTGGGCGATTCTCTTTTTATTATTTCAGTTCTCAAGTTTTACAGATATTAGTTTTTAGCGAAATCTAGATCGAGTTGGGATTCTCAAATCTTCCATTTAGTTTTGATTTTAATCATGATTCTTTTGGTTACATCTGAGACAGAAGCTTATTCTTTAGTAAAAATATTATATATGTCTAATTTATAGCAAATCACGGTCAAACGTGACACATTTAGAAAAATAAAAACCATAACGGGGCTTCGCCCTGCGACCCTTTTTGTAGCGAGTTTGAAATCAGAGTACTGTAGGTCAATTATCTTAGCCCGATTGCCCCAAAGTAGTAATGTAAATCACCGCTTCTTCGCTAGGAATGCCCAGAACTTCATTTACTTGGTCGTCAAAAAATCCAGCAATGCCACTAACGCCCAGACCCAGTTGAGTAGCTGCCAGGTTTAGCCTTTGTCCTAAGTGTCCCGCATCAAGATGCAAATAACGGTAAGCGCGATCGCCATAAAGTGAAACCGCCTTTTGTAAATCTGCCGTATGGAACAAAACCACCGCCGCATCTCGCCCTAAGTCTTGTCCTAAACAAAGATAATGCAACTCTTGGCGAAAATTTTTGAACCGAATCTGGCGCAACTCTTCTGACTCAGGTGAGTAGTAATAACAGCCATCCTCTAGCCCAGCCACGCTCGAAACTGCCAGGAATGTTTGAATTGAGCCTGGAGCAAAATAGTCAGGATGCGGATCTAACCCTTGGTCATCAAAGTTTTGTGACTGATAGGTGAAGTCTAGCAAAGCCACCAAATCGCCAAAATCAATTCCTGCACCAGTATAGGCACGGGTGGAACGACGGCGCAAAATAGTATTCTCTAGCTCTTCTAAGCGATCGCCCCAATAGATAGACTCAGCCGCCACCACGGATTCTTTAGGACAAAAAGGAAAATTATATTTATCCGTCTCTTCAGGCTTGCCTGGCGAAATTAAGCTGGTGATTTGACTGGCAAAGTGGAGTTTTTCTAAGAGATAACCTTCAGGAATTCGATCGTAGTTAGTCGTAGTAGGAGAGGCTAGGGCAGTCCAGTAGGTTTGAGGTTGACGTTGGGACTGGTCGCGCAAATCTTGAAGCGGTAAGATCGCGGTCACTCCCTCTTTCTCTTGATCCAAAAACAACATTTGATTGATTTCTTCATCCTGAAAGCCGCCGATCGCGTAGGGTCGAAAATCATGGATTGCGCAGGCTAACTCTAAATTGCCCAAAAGATGACCTGTATCCAAAAAAATGCGGCGATATGCCCGATCCTGGTAGCGCCAAACCGATCGCTGAAAAATTGCTGAAGTAGCGATCGCCAACCTTGAAATACTCAGGGCAGGATGATGAAAACAAGCCAACTTCAAGTTTAACCAAGCATCTTTATTTTGCCAAAACTGAGTCAGCGTATGGTCTTGGGGCTGATAGTGATACAACCCTTCGGGCAAAAGTGGCGTACCCGCCGAGATCAAGTAAATTTCGGCTGGATATAATCCTCCTGCTGAGGGAGCCGCCCGCAAATACAAAGCTTCACCACCCGTAGTCGCCATGCGTGCAGTCAATCCATAGGTGCAGAGCAAAAGTTTGGAAAGTCGCCGCCATTGGGGTGCTAATAGGCTCTCGTCTTCCAACTGCCAGGTATCTTTTAGATAAATTTTAAGATCGTAAACTGTGCCAATTTTGTAATGTTTATATATACTTGGTTGGGTTGACCAATCTAGCCCCTTAGACTTAGCCGCCAATGAGTCTGGGTCGTACTTAGTGCGTTCGTGATAGTGTTGTGAAAGAGAGATACTAGACATAAAAGATATGGCGACTTGGACTTGTATTGAGCGATGTGGGGCCTGCTGTCATCTCGATCCGAGCGATCGCCCAGACTTAGATCAGTATCTTACTCCAGCTGAACTCGTGCAGTATTTGAGTATGGTTGGCGCAGATGGTTGGTGTGTTAATTTTAATCCGCTAAATCGTACTTGTAACATTTACGGCGATCGCCCCAGATTTTGTCGGGTAGAACCTGAGATTTTTGCAGATATGTATGGTGTAGCGGCTGAAGAATTTGCTGAATTTGCCATCGATTGTTGCTTTGACCAAATAGAAGCGGTATATGGCGATCGCTCGCTCGAACAATTACGTTATCAGCAAGTAATAGACATGGCAGAGAATTTATGAAATTGCTAAATGGGCCAAAGACTCTACCTTCATTCCAGATGTATAACTGGATTATTGATCCCCTCTCCTACCTAGAAACTAATGCTGCCAAATATGGCGATGTAATCAAAGCAAATTTTGTTAACTTTCCACCGTTTATTTTGATCTCCAATCCCCAATTACTGCAAGAGGTTTTTAATAACGACAACAAGCTATTTGATAGTGGCAAAGGCAATGGGATTTTGAAACCTTTGTTGGGTGATTTTTCGGTGATGATGCAGGATGGAGAACGCCATCAAAAGCAAAGACGCTTGCTTATACCTCCTTTTCATGGTGATCGGATGAAAGCCTATGCCGATATGATCTGTCAAACTGCCACCGAAGCGATCGCTCAACAGCCAATTGGTAGACCCTTTGCAGTTCGTCCAGCCATGCAGGAAATTTCCCTGCGCATCATTTTAGAAGCTGTCTTTGGTTTGAGTGAAAATGCCGAAAATGTCGAGCAAAAACGGCGCTATCAGGGGCTTAAGCTGCTGCTCAGTCAGCTTTTAGAAGGTCTGAGTTCCCCTTGGCAGATTAGTTTTCTGTTTCTGCCAATTTTGCAAAAAGACTTAGGCAGTTGGAGTCCTTGGGGACAATTTTTAGCGCGATCGCAGCAAATAGATCAGTTGATTTATGCTGAAATTCAATCACGCCGACAAGAATCCCAAGCAATTTCGCAAACTCGCACCGATATTCTCAGCCTACTGATGGCAGCGAAAGATGAAGCAGGAGAGACCCTAAGTGACATAGAACTGCGGGATGATCTAATTTCCCTCTTGGTAGCAGGACACGAAACCACCGCCTCCGCTTTGGCTTGGGCATTTTATTGGATTCACCAACAGCCTCAAATTCGCGATCGCTTAATCGAGGAGCTCCAAAGTTTAGGCAAAAATCCTGAACCAACCGCGATTAATCAACTGCCCTACCTAGCTGCTGTTTGTAATGAAACCTTACGCATCTATCCTATTGCAATGTTGGCGTTCCCCCGTGTCCTAAGAGAGACAAGCCAAATTTTGGACTATCAGTTTGAAGCTGGCAGTTACTTAGCACCCTGCATTTATGCGTTGCACCATCGTCCAGACCTTTATCCTGAACCCAAAACCTTTCGCCCCGAACGCTTCCTAGAGCGACAGTTTACTCCCTATGAATTTATGCCCTTTGGCGGTGGCACTCGCCGTTGTCTAGGGATGATGTTTGCACTATTTGAAATGAAGTTAGTTTTGGCGACAGTTCTCACTCAATTCCAGCTTGAGCTAGCCGATCTTGAAGCCGTGAAGCCTACTCGCAGAGGCGTTACCCTTGCACCCTCTAATAATTTACGTTTGATCGTCAAAGCCGCACATAAAGCTGTAAATACTGAGAACAAAGTATGAAATGATCTTGCAGTAATTTGGGTTTAAGGAATGACCGCCGTAATTTGGGAACTAGATTTTTTTTCGCGCCCAGTTTTAGATAGCAATAATAAAAAAATTTGGGAGCTTTTGATCTGTAACAGCGATCGCTCATGGCAATTTGTGCAGATTTGTCCTGGCGATCGGGTCAATTCTGAATGGTTGGCAGAGCAGCTACAAGTTGCCTTACAAACTGCGCCCTTACCGATTAAAGTGCGATTCTTTCGCCCAAGCATGAACAACATTATTGTCAGGGGTTGCAAACTAGCAGGACTCACCGCCCAAGCATCTCGCCGTGTATTTACTTTAGCGCAATGGCTACAAGCACGTATGGAAACTGTTTATGCCGAGCAGCCAGGATTTCAAGCGATCGATCCACTGCCGCTCAAACTGCTGCCTATGCCCAACCCTCAGCCGATTCCTTCCGCCCTAATGGGGGAAAAGTGGATCACTGCCAGTCTAGCCGCCGCCGAATTTAGTGAAGCAGACCAATGGCAAATCGATTTTGGCGAATTATTTACGCTGAATCTACCTGAAGTTACCCCAGTTCCTGGCATCATCATTTACTCACGCCGCGCCACTCCCCTCTCTGCCTGGATGTCTGGTGCCGATCCTGTATTTTTAAGCTTTAGCGAAAGTATTAGCCAAGCACAGTTAATTTTAGATGCGGGTGGCGAAACTCGCTGGAATCTGGCAACTGTAACCAATGGTAAAGCGATCGCTGACGCTAAAAATTTTGAAAATACCAAGCTAACAGCCAAAGGCGTTCATTTCCTGGCAATCCAAGCTAGTGCCGAATCCACCAATTTTGCTGGCTTTTGGCTACTGCAAACTGTTTAGAGGCTATTTTTACGCCGATCTATAGGTTACTTTTCAGACTTACTTACCAAGTTTTCGGCTTAACTCTATAATTTAGCTTACAGGTCACTTTTCTAAGGGAGTAACTATGAGTAATTCGTTTGATAAGGCTGATCGTGCCGAAAATACTGGACTAAGACTTACTGGCTTAGCTGGAATGGGGAATCTAGCGATCGCTTCCATCGTAACAATGGGCTTAATTAGTGGCTTACTGTTGGCCCTAATCTTAGGCCTAACCCTGATCTCAAATAGCCAAAATCCTGGGCTGGGGCTAGGGATCGCGATCGCTTTCACCCTAGTTTTTAATGCTGCATTTTTCTTTACCTCGCCATTTTTGATGGATTTATCGCAAAAGTGGCTCTATCAGACCGAATGGATTACTTTAGATGAACTAGCCCAACGCAGCCCTGAGTCGGCAGAAGTAGTTGCCAGAGTTTGTCGTGAAAACAAGATTTCCCAGCCCCGTTTAGGCTTAATTGATGATCAAAACCCCACTGCTTTTACCTATGGCACTTTGCGCAATAATGCTCGATTGGTGGTCAGTGCTGGACTATTTACCTATTTAGATGATGATGAAATTGCCACGGTTTACGCCCACGAGCTAGGTCATATCGTGCATTGGGACTTTGCAGTGATGACAGTAGCTTCAACCCTGGTGCAGATCATGTATTTGATCTATGTTTTTGCTCGCCGCCTTGATTTAGGTGAAAAAGCTAAGGGTGCAGCCCAAGTGGCGGCTCTAGTTGCCTATATCTTCTATGAGATTGGTACCTATCTATTACTTTATCTTTCTCGCACTAGGGAATACTTTGCGGACATGTTTGCCGCCGAAACCACAGCCAATCCAAATGCTCTATCCCGTGCCTTGGTCAAAATCGCCTACGGTATCGTGGAAGAAGGCGAACGCAGTGGTGAACCCAGTCAGCTTGCTGAAGGAACTCGGACTCTGGGAATTTATGATGCCAAATCAGCCACTTCTACGGGTACAGCCTATCGAGTTGCCGCTAAACCAGAACAGGTGGGTCGCGTATTTTTATGGGATCTCTACAATCCCTGGGGTGGCTGGCTGGAGCTAAATTCTACCCATCCGCTTACGGGCAAGCGCGTCAGAGCCTTAAGCAACTATGCGGAACAGCTAGATCTGGCAGTGGAGTTTGATATGGCTAGGGTAGTAGCCGAGGGCAGAACCTTAGACAAGAAGCGTCTCTATTCCAGCTTTGTAATTGAAGTACTTTTACATAGCAGTGACTTTTTGGGCGCTATTTTAGGTTTTATTTTTGGCGCGATCGCTTCAAATTTAGATGGTGATGTTGATAGTGATAGTATTATCTTTAGCTTTGGTACCGCTTTGATTGGCTATGGCATCGGCGGTATTATCAAAACCCTTGCTTCCTATCCCAACTATAAATCTGCCGATTCTACTAATGTTTTAAGTCTAATGTCCGATCCCTATGCTAGCCCCCTCAGAGGTACCCCAGCTAAATTACAGGGTAAATTGATCGGACGCGGTGACGCAGGTAACAATTTTGGTTCCGATCTGCAATTAAAGGATCGTAGTGGTCTGATGTATCTTCACTATGCTTCTCGCTTTGGGGCGATTGGTAACTTCTTGTTTGGGATGAAGCGAGTTCAAAGTCTGATTGGGATGAAGGTGGAAGCTATTGGCTGGTTCCGTCGTGGCGTTACGCCATACATGGACTTGATTCAGCTAAAAAGTAATAGTGGCACGGTAGTAAATAGCTATCATCGCTTCTGGGCTTTTGTGGTTGGGTTCGGTGCTTTGGCTTTAGGTTTATTGATCGCCACTTTACCTGCTGGAGCTTAATTCCTAGTTAATTAGATTTTTGTAGTAGCGATCGCTTGGCAGATAAACGGTAAAATCTCTTGGTTTTGAGCGAATCCTTCGGCAAATACCACCAGCGTAAATGCCGATCTGCCAGGAACTTCGATATAGGCAGCATCGTGTCGCACTTTACTCATCAAGCCTGCTTTTGACCAAAGTTTGGCGGTTTGAGGCAAGCCTCCGCCGAGGAAGCCTGTTACTTGGTTTTCTGGATCGGCGGCTAGGTCTTTGGGATCGAGACTGCGGTAGAGTAGTTCTCTCATTGCTTGGCAGCGATCGCTATTCACGGCAACGCCTGAAATAATGCTATGGAGCAGATGAGCAGTGGCATCAGTAGTCAGAAGATTACGATTTCCCATATCTTCACCATAAAACGCTCTTTCCCTGCCGTAGGGACCTTCCGCCCAAACTTTTTGACAAATATTAATGTTGCTATATTCGGGAATGTTTAAGCTTTGGAAGTAGCGATTCACAATCTGGCGTTGTTTTTTCCAAGTACCAAATGGTGATTCAGCTAGTTCAGGCCCGCCAGTAGTCCCAGTTAAAATATCTACGATCAAACCTGTGGCATCATTACCAGAATCAACCACCATGTCTTTTAGTGCTCTTTCAGCCTCTGGGCTAATTGAGATCATGCGCCGCTCTAGCCATTCATGATATGCCACTAAGTAAAAAAGCTTAGCCACACTAGCAGGAAAAGTAAGCTCTGCGCCACGATGACTATATCCAGGTGGTTGATTGCTCAAGAAAGTTGGATTTTGCTTACCAGCGCCAATGATTGATATTTGCGCATATTCCAACAAAGTCAGGGCAATTTGATTAGTGGCAATGCCAAAGCGATCGCTTGTAGCTTGTAATGTTTGTTCACATAACGCTTTTAGTCTGGAATCGACCTGAAAAAAACTCATATTTCAACCTATTCTTCTAATTACTAAAGTAGAATAATGGCAGAAAAATCACCAAATTTTACTCCTCATAATTAACTTTCCCAGACTGACCAGCTCAACTGGGATTTTTTTTGGGATTTTTTGGGTGAGTTAATTTCCTAATCAAAATTTAGATGGCTTCTGCACTCAAGGTGGTACGGGCAAAATTTAATCAAGCGCTCAAGACTGGACTTTTAGCCCAAAATTCTAGAATATTGATTGCGGTTTCTGGTGGACAGGATTCGCTATGTTTAGCTGAACTTTTGCGACAGGCACAATCCAAATGGCATTGGCAGTTAGCGATCGCTCATTGTGATCATAATTGGCGAATTGATTCCGCAGCTTGTGCAATTCAAGTGCAGGAGTTGGCTAATTCTTGGCAGATTCCTTTTCATTTGAGAGTTGCAGATTTACCTCTTGCCAATGAGGCTAATGCTAGAACTTGGCGCTATCAAATGCTAGAACAAATAGCAAAAGAAGAGAAATACGAAATCATAGTAACTGGTCATACTCGCAGCGATCGCGTTGAAACTTTACTTTACAATCTGATGCGTGGTTCTGGGAGTGACGGCTTACAGTCGTTGGGTTGGCAACGAAATCTGAATCCAAATCTCAGCTTAGTGCGTCCGCTATTGGAAGTTAGTCGACCAGAAACTTTGGAGTTTTGCACTGAATTGAATCTTTCAATTTGGCAAGATTCTACTAATAATGATCTCAAGTATCGCCGCAATCGAATTAGAGCAGAATTGATTCCCTACATGGCAGAGCATTTTAATCCCCAAGTTGAGATTGCCTTAGCCCAGACCGCAGAGCTACTACATGCTGATGTCACTTATTTGGAAGCGAAAGCTAAAGAATTTTGGCGATCAGAATCTGTTCCTAGACTAAATCGGGCAGAATTAAATGATCAAGCGATCGCCTTACAGAGAAGAATTGTGCGCCAGTTTTTACACTTTCACTTAGAGCATCAAGTGGATTTTGCCGAAATCACTAAGTTTATAGAATTATTAAATGCGCCTAATCGCTCGGTTTCGCCGCCATTTGGTCAAAATATCTATGCCAAAGTTGAACATCCTTGGATTTATTTAGTGAGAGATTTAGCTTGAATCTGTAATAGAGAATCTGCAAGATACTTGTACTCGGAAAGTTGATTATAGATCTGGGCGGAAATTCTTAACCACAAGCGATCGCTCAGATGATCTTTAAAGGGAATAATTGGCACTTCGATTTTATATTTTTGCCATAGCAGATTGTGTAAAGATACGCTATCTAAGCTCGCATAAATACCTTGAGGAACTGCGATAGAAACCATTGTGCCCAGCATAGATTCAGGAGCGGGTAGATCTTGCTGCCAAGATTCGCTGAGAATTTCTGCTGCTTCGATCACCAATTGATGATTGTGAGAGTATAAAAATCCTTCTTGACCTTGATTAAAACTCTGATGGAAAGCGATCGCCGTATTAATACTTAACCAACTACTACAATCTCTAGTGCCAACCCAATCAAACTCGGCTAAATATCCTGAATTGAAACCGTGGGAAATCACTAAAGGATGAATAGATGCTTGATGTTGAGGCAGAACCGCCAAAAACCCGCAGCCTTTAGCCGCAAATAGCCATTTGTGACAATTACCCGCATACCAGTCTGCACCGAGATCCTGCAAGTTTAAGGGAATCGCACCAGGAGCGTGAGCGCCATCTACCAGTACCAGAATTCCTTCACAATGTGCCCAATCTATTAGCTGTTTGAGCGGAAAAATTAACGCTGTTGCCGAAGTGATATGGTCGATTACTAATAATTTCACTTTTACTTTAGATTCTCTCTGAGATTTTCTATGGGCTTGAATAATAGCCTCTAAAACCTGATCTTCAGAATCGATGGGAAAGGGAACTTGGGCTTCAATTAGATTTAAGTTATGTCGCTCACAAGTATAAAGCAAAGCATTTTGTACCGCAGCATATCCATGATTGGTGGTGAGAATCCCATCACCTGAGCTAAAGTCTAGCGATCGCAAAACAGTATTCATGCCTGCCGTGGCATTTTCCACAAAGACCAAATTATTAGGATCAGTGCCAACAAAGTTAGCTAACTCTGCCGCAGCTTGGCGTAGAGCAATTCCCAAATCTTCGCTCATAAATTTGACTGGCTGAGTTTCTAACTTCTGCTGCCATGCCTGTTGTGCCGTTAATACTACTTTGGGAGTTGCGCCAAAAGAGCCGTGATTGAGATAGGTAGCTTCAGGATCTAAATACCAGAGATTAAGTAAAGATTTACCTAAAGAACTCTCATAAATCTCTAAATTATCCTGGAAATTATTCTGGGCATTCACTTTGGCTCTCTCTCTATCCCTTTGTCTAATACCTCAAAATAAAGAGAAATATAACCAGATTTGAGATTTCCGTCAATTCTAGCTTTGGCTATATCTCCATGTAAATTGCGATTGTTATGCACACTAAAAATTTCGTAGCGATCGTCATTAAACATATAATCTGCCACATCTGTATACTCTTCTCCTTTGCGCAATTGCCAATGATCATTAATCAATTCAAAATGATAATCAGCTTTATCGGGAGAAGCAGAAGGGCGATCTATAATTGCAGAAATAACTGCACTATAATTTCCATTGGCAGAAGCTGGCGGCAGAATTTTGCTACCAACTTCACGATAAAAGCAACTTCCATTGTGACAAAATCGCAGAGTTTGCATCTTAGCTTTGATCGTGTCGATTCTACTCACAAGATTATGACTTAGTAAGCTATTACTAGAACTTGCAGCAAGAGCAACAGGAATATTCACCAAGAGAATCAGACAAGCTAGAGAAATTACTATTAACAATTCGCTTACAAGTTTTTTGAGCATCGCCATAAATTAATCTCCCGCCGTAATCGACAGCCCTTCCACCCATACTTGGGGAGCAACGCCATTGGGAGTTACTTTTAGCTCAGGTTCCACGTAGATAATTGATTTTAATAACTGAAAAATATCTCCCGCAATTGTGGCAGATTCAATACTTATTCTACTATTAGGGCGATCGCTTCCATTCACTAACCAGCCTTCAAAAGGTAAAGAGAAAGAACCCTGTAAAGATTGCACACCAGCATGAAGGGCTTGCAATTCATCAATCAGAATTACATTCTCAGCCTGATCAAGCGCATAATCAATATCTGGCTTTTCGTCACTGGCAGAGACACAGAAAAAATTAGGACTAACTGAGACTTTTGCGCCAATGCTGCCATTTCCGGTGGGCTTCGCATTCATTCGCTTCGCAGTTACCGAACTATGCAAAAAGTTCTGCAATACTCCAGATTCAATTAGGGAAGTATGACCAACAGGAGTACCTTCACCATCAAAGCTTACGCCACCAATATTACTAGGATGAAGTTCAAAATCTGTTAGCGAAAGCAATGGAGAAGCGATCGCTTGACCCAAAGATTCAGGCGTAGAGAGGCTTTGCTTATCTAAAATATTCTGAGCATTAAACAAACTTGAGAAGGCATAAATTATGCTCAAAAAAGCTTCGGGTGAGAATACCACTCGATATTTACCCGTGGTAATCTTGGCATAATCCAAATGGCTGATTACTTTTTCGGCTGCTTCTTTCAAGCATCCTGCTACATCCAAATCCGCTAGCTTCCGATTTACTCGATAAGCACCGCCGCTGCGAGGTTTACGATCTTCCTGCTCAGCTCGACTGTAGAGATAAATAGAAGCATAGGAAAGACTTTCTTGGCGCATTGCTCCTTCGCTATTCAAATAGAAACGAGATACATCTCTTTGAGAAAGCCCATTATAGGGAACACTGATAATCGCAGGATGAGTTGCTAGGAGTTCTTTTTCGGCTTCAAGCAGAACATTTACTAAATCGCTAACTGGAGACTGATTAGCAGTGCGATCGCCCAAATCTACCACTGGTTGCCCAACCGCAGGGCTGAAATCGGGAATATGCTCTTTCACGCCGAAGGCACTGGCATCTCTAGCAGTTTGCAGCGCCAATTCTAAACCAGTAGGATCAATATCTGTAGTAGAAGTGATCCCCACACTATGATTCTCTCCCCAAACTCGCACCGTAATACTGGCTCGATTGGCGGCACTCACCTGTTTGGTCTTCCCGCTATCAACTTCGGCACTGGTTTCATCTACCGTAGAGCCATAAATATCAAACTTTTGAATCCCCAGTTTCTGGGCTACAGCTTTGGCATTCTCTTTTAGGTTAGCGATCGCGGTCATAATTTTCTATTTGTTTTAATTCTGGTGGTATTTACTAATTCGCAAAATTGAAGGAAAGAGAAAAGGGCTATCTGCCACCGACGGTGATCTTATCAACCTTGAGATGAGGCTGCCCGACGGTCACATAAATGCTGCCACTTACTGAGCCACAAAAACCTGCCGCAAGCGCCAAATCATTCGCACACATCGAAATATCGTTCATAATTTCCTTCGCCTCGCCAATCAGAATTGCCCCCTTCATTGGTTTTGTGATTTGCCCGTTCTCAATCAAGTAAGCTTCTTCTACACTGAAGTTGAATTGTCCCGTTGCACCCACACTTCCACCACCCATTTTTTTACAATAGATGCCACGCTCAATCGAAGCGAATAAATCTTCCTTAGAATATTCACCTGCGCCAATGTAAGTATTTCGCATTCTACTAGCAGCAGCGCGGGCATAATTTTGACGACGACCACTGCCAGTGCGACGATGATTAGTGCGCATTTCGCCTGCGCGATCGCTAATAAAATTCTTTAAAATGCCATTCTCAATCAAGAGTGTTCTTTGGGCAGGCATTCCCTCGTCATCCATATCCAAGCTACCAAAGGCGCGATCGCTCAATCCTTCATCCCATGCCGTCAAATTCTGATGGGCAATCTTTTCTCCCTTCTTGTCGGCAAAAGGGGTAGTCTTCGCTTCGATTTGAGTGGTTTCCAATAAATGTCCACAGGCTTCATGAAAAATCACACCGCCAAACTGATTCGCCATCACTACAGGATAAGTACCCGACTCGATAAAGTCAGCGTAAAGCATTTTTCCTGCCGATTCGGAAATCTCAGCTACATCTTCAGCACAGTTCCATTCCCGTAAAAAGTTGGGATTGCTAGTATCACCATTTCGCTTACTAATAGAAGAGCGATTTGTCCCATCCGCACAAAGCAAACTAGATCCGACTGATTGGGTCAAGCGGATATCCCGCGCAAAAGTCCCATCACTAGCAGCAACCAGCACTTCTTGCCAATCCCGAAAATAACTTGCACGACGAGATTGAACGTGATTTGCTTGCTTTCTGAATTCGTCCGTAGCCTTCAAGAGGATTTCGCCCATTTCTTGAATTGAACTACAGCCACCTAGCCAAGCTTCTTTGACACCAACAGCGCCATAGTCTCGCAACAATTCCAAATTAGTATCAGGCACAAACGCACGGGGCGCTGGTAAATTCAAGCCTAAGATAGATAAGCCTTTTTCTAAGGCAGCTTTCAACCCTGCAAAGCTGAGGTCATTAGTGCTAACGTAACAGTCAACCATGCCGCGAAATACCCTGATTCCTGCGCCAGTAGAAAGACGTGGCGAAATGCTAGTAATAATATCTTCTTCCGCTAAGCAACTGATGTAATTATTCCGTTCTAGGAAAAACTCGATCAAATCTGCGCCTGCGGCTTTGCCCAAGCCAAGTAGAGTAGACAGTGGATCGCGCCAAGAGGTATCAAGCTGATTACTGCGGGTTTGATACTGCAAAGATTCTAATTCTTTGGCAATTTGCAGTTGATTAAAATCCATAAATTATTAAAGAGAAGTTTTAGGGAGGTTTTAAGGAGACTGAGGAGGAAAAATCGCAATCACATCTTGAAGAATTGTAACAAATTTTGATCGGACATTACTTTTGATCAAACTTGATTAGTTCGCTAGCGAATTATTCTTCAATTATGCCGCCCATTTTTTGAGTCCGCCTCTTTTTACCCCCCTCAAAATCCCCTAATACCTTTTTAGTAATCCCTTGATAATTAGACAGAAACTAAACTTTCTTCAACCAAGGGAACATGGCACGAATTTCTTTGCCAACAGATTCAATTTGCAATTCGGACTCATGGCGACGCATTGCCGTAAAGCCAGGCTTTCCTGCTTGATTCTCCAAAATAAACTCGCGAGCAAATTGTCCAGACTGAATCTCAGCCAGAATTTTTCTCATTTCCGCCTTAGTGGCATCAGTAATAATCCGATCGCCTCTGGTATAGTCGCCATACTCTGCTGTGTTAGAAATACTGTGACGCATATTTGCCAAACCGCCTTCTACCACCAAGTCCACAATCAGCTTCACTTCATGCAAGCACTCAAAATAAGCCAATTCAGGTTGGTAGCCCGCATTCACCAGAGTTTCAAACCCCGCTTTGATCAAAGCACTCAAACCGCCACACAGTACCGCCTGTTCGCCGAACAAGTCAGTCTCAGTTTCTTCCTTAAAGCTTGTCTCTAAAATACCGCCGCGTGTGCCACCAATTCCTTTAGCATAAGCCATGGCGCGATCGCGTGCATGACCCGAAGCATCTTGATAAACCGCAAACAATGCAGGTACACCTTGACCTTGAGTATAGGTGCGTCGCACTAAATGTCCAGGACCCTTTGGTGCGACCATGATCACATCTACATCGGCGGGAGGCACAACTTGAGCAAAGTGAATATTGAAACCGTGAGCAAAGGCTAGAGCTTTACCAGCTTTGAGTTGGGGCAAAATTTCCTTGGTGTAGACTGCTCTCTGCACTTCATCGGGCAACAGGATCATAACCAGGTCAGCTACATCAGACGCATCCGCTACGGTCTTGACCGTTAGTCCTTCTGCCTGGGCTTTTTGCCAAGACTTGCTACCTTCATATAGCCCCACTACCACATTTAGTCCACTCTCCTTCAGATTTAGCGCATGGGCGTGTCCCTGAGAACCGTAACCGATAATGGCAATGGTTTTATCCTGCAATAAGTCAAGATTTGCATCGATGTCATAGTACATACGCGCCATATTTGAGGATCTCCTGGTGAGTAAAAAGCTAATAAATTAAAGTTAGGATCGTTATTGTAGCGAAACTGGCTCCACTAAAAACATCAGGTTTGCTAAGAACTCACCTAAATCTTTAGGAATTTTATAAATATTCTCAATCAAGGTACTGTAGTTATCCAGAGTTATCCAGAGTTATCCAGTTAAATTTGACAGATTAATCAAGTAAAAAATTTATAAGCCAAACTAAGATCGCTCAAATTCTCTCAAGGCGATCAATAGCGATCACTTTAGGGTTAGGTGCTAAGTCCATTTCAGACAGGTATTTTTGAGCTAGTTCCAGAAAATTTTATAAAGACTCATCCCTGAAAAAGAGATTATTTCAGGGATATTTTTATTTTATGATAATTGAGTTATGGTTCAAATCCCTCAAGTTCTGGCACATCCGCAACTAAATGAACACCTTGGATGTACAAAGAGCGACCATACTTTCCGACATTTTCGATTCGCAGTTTACTACCTTGTTTCTTGGCTTGCACTGCCATATCGATCGCCGCACCCACTCCACGGCTGACAATCTTAGTAACCCCTTCAAAGTCCAAGATGATTAACGCCAATTTCTTCTCTAGGAAAGGCTGTACCATTTGGCGGAACTGAGGCACAGTAGTAACACTTAGCGCACCAGTAAGTCTCAAAATTACTTGATCGTTTTCTTGCTGTTCAGAAATTTTGAGGTCGTCTTGAAGGAATGAAGAGTGGGTCATAATTTTAGCAACTTAGTTTTGATCTTGTTAATGAGACTTGCTTAGTGAGATTTACTTGGCTAGATTAAACTAGTGAAACTTGATGAATGAGTTTAGTGATTGAACGTTAGATTTCAGATAAATCTCAGGGGAAACAAATGAATAGTAGTTGGGATGAAGGATGGGATAGGGATCAAACTATACAACTTAATATTCTCTATTTTCAGATTTCTTATATACAGAAATTAGAATTTAGAAGATTAAATCAATTGATAGAACTAAATCATTTTTTATGGCAAGTAAGCATACATTCTTACAATCGTGCCATTTTCAGATGATTCTATTTCTACTTTATCCACTAATCCCTTAATCATGTGTAGCCCAAATCCCCCATTTTTTGTACCCATTTCTGCAATCTCTTCAAAGTTCGGCGGTTTAACGTTATCTGGATTAAAACCAGGTCCTTGATCCCGTACCTCGATCATCAAGCTGTTTTCAGACATTGCTACCATAACTTCAATATCCACTTCTGATGGAGTGGTGTAAAGAATTGAGTTCACACAGGCTTCAGTCAGTGCTTGAATAATATCTTGCACCCTGTTCTCAGAAAACCCCATCTTGTGAGCAAGTGCTGCAACCGCAGCTATGGGGGCATCTTCTACGCCTTCTACTGGAGGTATGGATATGCGTAGCTTTATCAGCGTGTCGCTCATGATTTAACGCCTGACCCTACATTTTGATATTAGCATAGCAATTTTTTGCGATTTAATCTAAAAAAATAATTTATTCTAAGCACAAGATTTAAGGCAGAACGGAACTATTGGAAAATTAGTTTAGTTAGTAAACAGAATCTAACCAAGGATCAATCAAGTTGCAAAGCCCCCAAATCAGTCTTGCTCAATTCAGAAACAGCCATAAATATTGACTTACGAAAGCTTTACTTTAATGCCTCTGCCCCACCTACTACCTCTAAGATCTCTTGGGTGATAGCGGCTTGACGGGCTTTATTGTATTGCAAAGTCAGACTTTTCACGATTTCTACAGCATTGTCACTGGCATTATTCATCGCCGTCATCCTTGCAGCAAGTTCACTAGCAGCTGATTCTTGCAGGGCGCGCAACAATTGGTTGTCAATATAAAGCGGCAAAAGTGCATCTAAAATTTCGACCGGGTCTTGTTCAAAGATCATTTCCGTCGGCATTTCTCGCACGGTGGTTTCCAAAGGCTGGCGCTCCACTTGAAACTGACCACCACGCACAATCAGGCGGAATATCTCATCATCACTGGGTTCTAAACCTTGGGGATCAAGGGGTAACAAAGTTTGAACTACGGGACGAGAACTAATAAGTGAAATAAAACGAGTATAAATCAACTCCACTCGATCTACTGTGCCTGAGAGAAAGGCGGAACTAATCTGGTCAGCGATCGCGATCGCATCAGTAGAGTTGGGAATTTGATTCAGACCCATAAACTTGGCAGCAATTGGTTGCTCACGGCGACTGAAGTATTGAATTGCTTTGCGCCCAATCAGAACAAACTGAAAATCGAGGCCCTTGGCTTTTAGCTCTTTGGCACGGTCTTCTGCTTTGCGAATAGCATTAGTGTTATATCCACCACAAAGTCCGCGATCGCCTGTAATTACCACGATTGCCACATTCTTAACTTGGCGTTGCTGTAGCAGGGGCAGGCTTACATCTTCAAATTTTAGGCGGGTTTGCAAACGGTAAAGCACTTGAGCTAAGCGATCGGCAAAAGGACGGGTAGAAAGCACTTGCTGTTGAGCACGTTTCACCTTAGCGGCGGCAACTAAGCGCATTGCCTCAGTGATCTTGCGAGTATTTTTGACACTACTGATGCGATCGCGGATAGTTTTTAGGTTTGCCATAAATAAAATGCTAGGGGCTTGATCAGCTTTCAATCATATAGCTTTTAGGTATGCAGTTCTAGATTTTTTTGCTACTACCTTTTTTCCTACTAAGGTTCAACGCAGCGTGAGAAAGTGAGTTTTTTGATATACGGCTTCGGTTTGGAGGGCGATCGCTTGCCAGCAAAATCTTTTTTCTAGATCTAGGCGAGCAGCTTTGACCAACTGCCGAGCGTAATTTGGGTTTTGTAAAATTTGTAAAATACCTTCAGCTAGGGAATCTGGGTCATTTACCTTTGCCACCACACCTGTAATCTGATCTTGTACCACCTCTGGTAATCCGCCTGTATTGGAAACTACGATTGGCATATTCGCGGCAAAGCTCTCTAGGGCAACGATCCCAAACGGCTCGTAAAGGCTAGGGAATACCGCACAGTCGGCAATCATCTGAAATTTGCCTAAGTCTGAATCGGACATAAATCCAGTAAATGTTACTTTGTGATCAATTCCCAAATTCCAGGCTTGACGCTTGAGCATAATGGCATGGGCATCACCTAAACCGATGATCACGAACTTTGCCTTTCCCTCCATTGCGGTCAAAATTTTAGGAGCCGCATTGAGCAGAATAAATATTCCTTTTTCATAAGTAATTCTGCCTACATAGTAAATAATCTTCTGGTCGAATTCAGCGTATTTAGCCCGCCAGGTAATTGGATCAAAGTCTTGTCGATGTAAACAGGTAGCACGCGCTAGATTTAAGCCGTTATAAATTACATCTACTTTGGTATCAGGACACTTAAACGCTCTCTCTACTTCGTCTCGCATATATTTTGAGCAGACGATTACTCTTTGGGCGGCAGAGGTTAGGATACTTTCTTTGAAGTGAATATGGCGATTAGCGTCGGTATGTATACCATTATTGCGCCCAAACTCGGTGGCATGGATCGTGGCAACTAAGGGAATTTGCAATTTCTGCATAATCGCGATCGCTGCATCTGCTACTAGCCAATCATGGGCATGCACTAGGTCAAAGCTATATTTTTGATCATCTATTAAGGAGGCAACATAGCTTCCCATTTTTTGATTCATCTCATCGATCCAAGCAAAAAAGTCCTGGGTCGCCGTAACCGAAATTCGGCGCACATCTATCCCTTCTACTATTTCTTGGTAGGGGGCATTTTCAATTGCCACAGTAATTAGGCAGACTTGATGATCGAGCTTGACTAGCTCTGGGTATAGCTCTGCCACATGACGTGATATGCCGCCAATAATGCGTGGCGGAAATTCCCAAGCTAAAACTAGAATTTTCATACACAGATTTGGGCAGTTAGAATCGATGCCCCATTTTTTCAACTTTTATTCACTCTATCTTGGCAGCAAAATCCTGAATAGTTCAAAAACAAAGAATACAGATTTGAAAAACCTAAAGCTGGCTAGGGCAACCATCTTATATGGATTTTAAATTCGCTAAATTCAGACTCCCTTCCTAGTGAAAGATTAGTGATTTTGGGGGTGAGGGGGCTATCGGCTTCGCCTTCATTCCGTACGCGCCCCTATCAAGGGATCGCCAAGACGACTGCATTCTTGGTGTGAGAAGGGAGTAAAATCAGCCAAACTGGATTTAAAGTTAAAAAATCTAGCCTAAAAACATTGGTTGGTATCTAGTGAACTTGTTACAATTTGAACGAATTTTGAGATGCAGAAATACCCATGACAAATCGCAAGGATTTTAAGCAACAGCTAATAGAATCAGGAAATAAAGTACTTCCTAGTCTCAGGCTGCTGACAATCAAGCTATTTGAATGGCTGATTCCTAAGCTTGACGGTGGGGCAGCAAGTTTAAGTGTGAGCTCTGAATCAAGTGGTAATGTCGGAAATGATTTTTGGCTTAAAGGGCGATCGCTGACCGCAAAGACCCTCACTACTATGGCGGCGGGGTCACGCACTCTTCAAGCTAAGTTAAACCCTACTGCCGCCGAGCTAGAGCAACCCCTTCTGCCCGAACCAGTCAGAACTGAACTTAAGACTGCCTGGGACTTTTGGCAGCAACAGTTTGTACCGAGGGCAGTTAGTAGTATTACTTGGGGAGTGGATTGGCTTGACCCCAGGGTGGCAGGGGTATGGCAAAAAGTTAGCAGCATTCCCCAGGTAGGGGGAACAATTACCAAAATTCAGCAAAATCCCAATTGGCAAAAATTTAACATCGCGATCGCACCTGTGGGCAGATTTCTAGTAATTACTTCTATTCCCAAGAGCTTGCAACCACTACTAGCAAAAAAAGCCGCAAGTTGGGCGATCGGCATTACCTTAAGTTTATTTTTCCTGTTGAAGCCATCTCATAGCTCGGCAGTTGTAGCTGTAAAGCCAATGGCTAAGTCTCTACCTCAAGCCCAGGTGCAACCTAGTCCAGAAAAGAACTTTGATGACTTTTTGCCCCCAGAGCAGGGAGATGCTTCGATTTCACCTGAGCAGATTATGGTGACGGACATTCAATCTCAAGTGGTGGCAGCAACTAACCGCTACGGTGAAGCTTTGATCCAGTCGGTGCAAACAAATTTCAAGCTGGGGCGTTTGATTATTCAGCTTACTGATGCTTGGTATCAACTCACGCCTAACCGCCAAGAGCAGCTTCTAGATGACTTGTTAGACCGATCGCAAACTTTGAAGTTCAAAAAGTTAGTGGTGGCGGATAGTGAAAAGCATCTAATTGCCCGCAGCCCTGTAGTTGGTAGCAATATGATAATTCTGCGCCGTTAAAAAATTGGCTATGAATTTAAGGATCACTGACTCAATCTTAATTAATGTAAGAATATTACAAAATTTATATACAAGCTAAGATAAAGACTGTTCTTACGATATAGCTAAGCGAGGAAAAGATTATGGTCGCTGCTTACGATTTACCTAGATTTACGCCTGAAGAATACTTTGTTTGGGAAGAACAGCAAGGGTGTAAGCATGAATACCTGAACGGCGAAGTCTTCGCCATGACTGGCGGCACAATAAATCATGGCAGAATTGCCCTTAATTTCAGCTTTCTGCTCAAAAATCATTTGCGAGCAAGTAATAAATGTATGGTGCTTAACTCCGATGTGAAAGTAGGGGTGCAAAGATCTAATCAGTACATTTATCCCGATGTAAGTGTTAGCTGTGATGATCGCGATCGCACTGCAACTAATTTTATAAGTCATCCCTGTTTGGTTGTGGAGGTTTTATCACCCAGCACCGAAGCCCATGATCGTGGCGGAAAATTTAAGCTCTATCAACGCTCAAGTAGTTTGCGTGATTATGTATTGGCGAGTGCCGATAAAATTGAAATAGATTTGTATCGCAAAAATGCGGCAGAAAAATGGGAGATCCTTGGCTATGGGGAAAGCGATCTAGTGGCGTTAGAGAGTATTAACTTCGCTTTTTCAATTGAGCAACTCTATGAGGGGATCACGCTTTAATGGCAGAGCTTAAAGAGCAAAGACATCCTCAATATTTTGGCGATCGCAATTTAGTTAACGATCTAATCAACATTGAGCAACCTACCGAACGCCAGCTTGCCGATCTCGCTCGATTACAGGTGCGCTATTTGGGTTTTCCTGGCGCAAAGGATATTCAAGCAGATTTAGCCGAAATTATGACCAAGTGGCAATTTAGCTCTGAGTCTTTGTTTGCCCGCACTAGGGAAATTCATGCTAAAGGCAGAGTGTTTGCCAAGCAAAATGATGGTAGAGATGATTGGGCTTAAATAAATTATCTAAAAAACTAATAGGATTCATGATTT
Source organism: Pseudanabaenales cyanobacterium (assembly GCA_038246525.1). Taxonomy (GTDB): domain Bacteria; phylum Cyanobacteriota; class Cyanobacteriia; order Pseudanabaenales; family Pseudanabaenaceae; genus JANRLH01. Next base: position 1,288 of record JBBRVV010000001.1, on the reverse strand, counting down.
TTCAACTACTTCAGTCAGTGCCGAAAGTTGTAGCGATCGCTATTCTGACTTTTTCATTATTTCTCCCTACAAGCAACCCAGTCAAAGCCCAATCTAAGCCCGCAAGTTCCAGTAATCCCTCCAGTAATCCAATTGAGCAGCCTCGCCCCGATTTTATCAATCAAGTTTTAGCTGCCAAGTTAATGCAAAATTCCCCTGATGGGAAGTTTTATGCCGAACGGGCGCTGAGTCGGGCAGAGATCGCCACAATTTTAGTTAAGGCTTTTTCCTTGGATCGGTTGCGATCGCTAAAAACAAGCACCGAATTTATCGATGTTCCCTCTAACTACTGGGCATATCAGGCAATCAAGACGGCTGTAGCTTCAGAGACGATGATCGGCTATGAAAAGAACCGCTTTTTCCCCAACCAAAGGGTGACCAGGGCAGAAGGTTTCGCCACATTTGCCAATGCTTATGGCATTTTTCAGTTTCCTGAAGATACGGTAAAAGAGTTTTTGGCTCCCTATGCCGACAGCAAAGAGCTACCAGTTTGGTCAAGGAAGGCGTGGGCAACTGCTTTGAATGAGAATTTTGTAAATTTAGATAGTGAAAATAAAATTAATAGTCTTAAGCCGATGACTAGGGGGGATATGGCATTTGCTTTAAGTAGATATCTAGAAAAAGAGAGGGGCAGATCGGGCAATTCGCCAAAATCCTAACTATTGTTAAAAGCCGGCCGACGGGAAGAAATTATTAAGCCCGCTGGCGTGCAGGGAATTTATTTCTAGGATGAGTAATACTGAGGGTATATCTGTAGATTTGTAACTTTTCTTGTTTTAAGAATTTTATGTCTGCTTCCCCACTTCAAATCAATCTTGCAAAAGATTCAAACTCTTTTCCCCAAGCGGTTCAATCCGATCAAGTTCCTAGGTCTCAAGCATCAGTTTGGCTTAGTCGTTACTTATTTTTTATGGCGATCGCTACGCTATTAGTCATGGCATTAGGAAGTGCTACTAGGGTAATGAATGCGGGGCTTTCCTGTCCTGATTGGCCCCTTTGCTATGGCGAATTAGTCCCACTAAAGGAAATGGATCTTTTAGTTTTCTTGGAATGGTTCCACCGCGTCCTGGCTACGACCATGGGAGCTTTTACTTTAATTTTAGTGGGAAGTGTGTGGCGAGTTCGTGCCCAGTTGCCAAGCTGGACGTTTGGCGGCGCAATTTTTGCCTTGATCTTAGTGATCTGTCAAGGAATCTTAGGTGGTCTGACCGTAACCCAGCTACTACGTTTTGATATTGTCACCGCCCAT